>DATFRE010000351.1:0-6828 GCA_035263545.1 Dongiaceae bacterium | reverse complement strand
AGGATGGCGCTAAGTCGCTATTACATTAGCGTTATGGGGGCTTCCGGGGGTCCACGAGGTTTGCCTTCACGTTACGGGGGCGAGGGGGAAAAGGGAGGCGCCGCACGATCCGTTTTTCCCGCCCTCCCGGCATCGGAGGGGGTCGGAGTGAGGGTGGCTTGCACGCCCTTACCGCAGTGAATGCCATCGAGGGGGCGGGAGAAGAGGGCGTCACATGACCGGCGCCGTTCCGAGCCGCCTGCGCCTTGCACCCTTCGAGCATCGACGGCTGGCGCGCAAGGCGCGCCTCAGGCGCGAGCTGACGGGCTGGCTGTTCCTGGCGCCCTACTTCGTTTGCTTCCTCGTCTTTCTCGTCCTCCCCGTGCTGGGTACGGTCTGGTGGAGCACCCGCTCAGGCAGCCTGTTCAGCGGCACGAAGTTCATCGGGCTCAGAAACTTTCTCGAGCTGCCGGATGTCGTCGGCGCCTGGTCCTCGATCGAGAACACGCTGATCTTCGCTCTCATCTCCGTGCCGCCGATTCTCGTCGGCGCGCTGGGCATCGCCCTTTTGCTGGCGCAGATTCGCCATGGCGGCTCGATCTATCGCTTCCTCGTCTACTTCCCGGTGCTGGTGCCGGGCGTCGTCGCGGCACTGATCTGGCTGTTCCTGACCAATGTTGATTTCGGCCTGTTCAACGAGGTGATCCACCTGTTCGGCGGCAAGCCGGTCATCTGGCTCGGCGCCGATCACGCGCTTACCGTGCTCGCGGTCCTCGATGTGTGGCGCAATGTCGGCTACTGGGCGATGTTCTTCGTGGCCGCCATCATCGGCCTGCCGCACGAGCTCTACCAGGCCGCGGTGCTCGACGGCGCCTCGGCCTTCGCCCGATTCCGTCACCTCACCCTGCCATTGCTGCGCCGGATCCTCTTCTTCGCCGTCATCGTCTCGACCATCTGGGGACTTCAGGTCTTCGACACGGCGCTCGTCCTGACCAATGGCGGCCCAGGCACGGCAACCACGACCGTCATCTACCGGGTCTGGCTCTACGTCTTCGCCTCCAACAACAAGGTCGGCTTCGCCTCGGCGATCTCCCTCGTCCTGATCCTCGCAATCCTCGGCCTCACTCTGGTCCAGATGCGGTTGCTGCGCAGCCGCCGGGGGCAGGACTGATGGCAGGGGCCACCTCCGCCGAGGCCCGTCTTTCCGGGGCCGATCACGCCCGGCAGCGGCGCCGCAAGCGCCGCCGCGCGGAATTCCTGCGCCACCTCCTGCTCGCGGTCATCACCTTCATTCTGGTAGCCCCCTTCTACTACGTCTTTCTCGCCTCCCTGAAGAACAGCACGGCGATCTTCAGCTACCCGCCGAGTCTGCTTCCGCTCCCGCTCTATCTCGGCAACTACGAGGCGCTTCTTTGGAACACCGGCTTCCTGCGCTGGATGTTCAACACGCTCTTCGTGGCGGCGAGCGTAACCTTCATCAAGGTCTTCATGGATTCGATGGCGGGCTATGCCCTGGCTAAGATCGAGATGACCGGGAAGAAGGTGATCTTCCTCGCCATGCTCATCCTGCTGATGGTGCCGATCGGCGCGCTGATCGTGCCGCTCTGGTCACTCGTCTCGGCCCTCGGCCTGACCGACACCTATCTCGCCTTGATCCTGCCGCCACTGGCCAATCCCCTGGGGGCGATCCTGATGCGCCAGTTCATCCTGGGTCTGCCGCGCGATCTGGACAACGCGGCAAGGCTGGATGGGCTGAACGACTTCGCCATCTATTGGCGGATCGTCCTGCCGCTGATCAAGCCGGGGCTGGTGGTGCTCGCCGTCATCATCTTCACCGACCAGTTCATGAGCTTCATCTGGCCCCTCATCGCCACCACGAGCGACGACCTGCAGCTGCTGACGGTCGGCGTGGCGGCGCTGCGCGCCCATGGCGGCGCCAATTACGGCCTGTGGTCGGCCTCGGCCGTGATGTCGCTGATCCCGATCAGCATCTTCTTCTTCGTGCTGCAGCGCCAGTTCCTGGCGCGCTCCCTCGCCGGCGCGCTGAAGCAGTAGACCATGGGCGAGAATCGAGCCTATGCGATCGAGCTGGTCGAGGTCGCCAAGCGCTATGGTGAGACGGCGGTGCTCTCCGGCGTCGATCTCGCGATCGAGCCAGGCGAGTTCGTGGCGCTGCTCGGCCCGTCGGGATGTGGCAAGAGCACCCTGCTGAAGCTCATCGCCGGGCTGGAGGAGATGAGCGGGGGCGAGATCTATATCGGCGGCCGCCTCGCCAACTATCTTCATCCCAGCGCCCGCAATGTGGCGATGGTGTTCCAGAACTATGCTCTCTATCCGCATATGACGGTGCGCGCCAATCTGGGCTTTCCGCTGCGGACGAGTGGAATCGCCCGCGCCGAGCTGCGCGCCAAGGTCGAAGCCGCGGCAAGCCTGCTGCAACTGACCGAGCAGCTCGACCGCTACCCTGACGAGCTCTCGGGCGGGCAGCGCCAGCGCGTCGCGCTCGGCCGCGCGATCGTGCGCGAGCCCCTCGCTTTTCTCATGGACGAGCCCTTGTCGAACCTCGACGCGCTGCTGCGGGTCGAGATGCGCAGCGAGCTCGTCCGCCTGCACAAGCGCGTCGGCCGTACGACGATCTATGTGACGCATGACCAGGTCGAGGCCATGACCATGGCCAACCGCATCGTGGTGATGCATCGCGGAGTCATCCAGCAGGTGGGGACCCCGAGCGAGGTCTATTCGCTACCGGCCAATATCTTCGTCGCCACCTTCGTCGGTAGTCCGCCCATGAACCTGCTCTCCGGGCGGCTCGAGACCGCCGGCGGCGAGCGCGTCTTCCGCGGAGCGCTCGATCTCGCCCTCGGCAGGCTGGCGCCCGCCAGCCTTCCCGACGGTCCCGTGACCGTGGGGATCCGGCCGGAGCATGTGCAGCTCGTGGATCCGGCGACGGGAATCGGACGGCGGGTGCAGGTCGAGCTGGTGGAGCGGGTCGGGCCCGATTCTTATCTCCTCGCCCAGTTCGGTGACGGCCGGCCGCTGACGATCCGGGTCGACGCCGCGAGCCCGATCCGGGAAGGCGACGGCATAGCGATCCGCCTGCCGCAGGAGCATCTGCGCCTCTTCGATGCCGCGGGCAACAGAGTGACTAAGGAGATCTCATGACCACTCAGAGCATGCATCCCCACCATCATGTCCAGGCCGAGGATGCGGGGCCGGCGCGGGCGCGCCTGCCCGCGCCGCCGCCACCGGCACGATATCCGCTGCGGATCTCGGCGGATCGCCGGCGCCTGCTGGATGCCGATGGAAAGCCCTTCTTGATCCAGGGCGATGCCGCCTGGTCTCTGATCGCCAATCTCACTTATCAGGATGCCGTCAGCTATCTGGACGACCGCCGCGCGAAGGGTTTCAACACCCTGATCGTCAATCTCGTCGAGCATTGCTTCTCCCGCAACCCGCCCCGGGATCTCGCGGGCCGCGAGCCCTTCGCCAAGCCGGGCGATATGGGCACGCCGAACGACGCCTATTTCGACGCCGCCGAGCGCGTGCTGGCAGCATGCGCCGAGCGTGGCATCGCGGTGATCCTGGCGCCGGCCTATGTCGGCTATCGCCGCGATCGCGGGCCCGGCATATCGCCGCATCTCGACGGCTGGCATGACGAGATCGTAGCCACCGGGCCCGCCGGCTGCCGGCGCTATGGCGAATATCTCGGCCGGCGCTTCGGCCGCTTCGCCAATATCCTCTGGTGCATCGGCGGCGACTGGCATCCCGAGGATGCGCGGCCGGGGCTGGATGCTGTCGCGGCGGGCCTGCGCGCCGCCGGTGTCGCCACGCTGTTCACGGCTCATCCGCATCCCGAGTTCTCGCCGATCGAATCCTTCCCCGGCGCCGACTGGCTCGACCTCAACGTCACCTATACCTACGGCACGGTCCCGCGGGCGCTCCTCACCGACTGGCAGCGCGATCCGCCCTGGCCGTTCTTCCTCATAGAATCCACCTATGAGGGCGAGCACAATGCGAGCCCGCAGCAGATCCGCCGCCAGGCCTATTGGTCCGTGCTCTGCGGTGGCAATGGCCACTGCATGGGCAATCATCCCATCTGGCTGTTCTGGGAGGGCTGGCAGGCGGCACTCGATCAGCCCGGTTCGCAGGCCATGGCACGCTGGGGCGGCTTCTTCCGCGCCTTGCCCTGGAGCGAGCTCGTGCCGGATCTGGAGCTGAAGCTCGTGACCGCGGGCCTGGGCGAGGCGCGCGGGCTCGACCGCGTCACTGCCGCGCTCACCAGGGATGGCCGTCTCGGGGTGGTCTACCTCCCGGTCCGACGCCCGATCGAGCTGCAGCTCGGCACGCTTGCAGCCGGCAAGGCGAGGCTCGAATGGTTCGAGCCGGCGACGGGACGCCGCCTGCCCGGCGGCACCCTCCTCACCCAGGGCTCGGTCGTTGTGGCGCCGCCCTTCGAGGAGGATGCGGTGCTGACCCTCACAGCAGAGGGTTAGATCGAGGCCTGACCGCCATCGACGACGAGAGTGGTGCCGATGCAGTAGCTCGCCTCCTCCGAGGCCAGCCAAAGAATGGCCGCGGCGCATTCCTCGGCGGTGCCGGCCCGGCCGATGGGGATCTGGTTGCTCCAATAGGCCAGCTCTTTCGGATCCTTCATGACCGGCGCGTTCATCGGCGTGTCGATGAAGCCGGGGACGACCATATTCACCCTGATGTTGAGCCGCGCATAGTCGATGGCCATCACCTTCATCATCGCGAGGATGCCACCCTTGCTGGCGCTGTAGGCCGGCTCGTTGGTCGCCATGCCGAGATAGGCGACGTTCGAACCCAGGCAGACGATTGCGCCGCCCCCTGTGGCCAGAAGATGGCGGGCCCCATGCTTGCAAGCGAGGAACTGTCCGGTGAGATTGGTCGTCAGCAGCTTGTCCCAGACGGCCCGATCCAGGCGGTCGACCCTGTCGTCCTGGCCGAGAAGCTCGATGCCCGCATTGGAGACGACGATGTCGAGGCCGCCCCAGCTTTTGACTGCCTTGTCGATGGCCCCTGAAATCTCGGGCTCGAGGGAGCTGTCGGCTGGCAAGGCGAGCGCCTCGCCGCCGGCATCTGCGATCTCGCGGGCCAGCGCCTCCAGGGGCTCGGGCCGCCGGGCGATGAGCGCGACACGCGCGCCCTCGGCGGCGAGCCTCAGCGCCGTTGCGCGTCCGATCCCGGCACTGGCTCCGGTCACCACCGCGCGCTTTCCCGCGAACCGTCCTGCATGGATCTTCACTGCCCCGCCCTCCCCGCCAGATCGATTGTTCCTATCGGAGGTACGCTGCGATGGCCCTGCACCGTTGGCAAGGGTGGATTGACACTCCGCGCTGACTGATGGAATTGTACTGACAAATAGTACATAGGGATGCTCCGTGGCGGGGATGATCGATCGAGCAATCGCCTTGTTCGGCACGACGCAGGCGACCGGCGCGCTTGTCGAGCTCAAGGCCGGCCCGCTCACGGCGACACTCGAGAATGGGGCGCTGCGCTGGATCCGCTATAACGGCACGGAGGCATTGCGCGGGATCGCCTTCCTGGTGCGCGACCGGAGCTGGGGAACCCCGACACCAGAGATATCCAATCTCGATGTGAAGCAAAGCGAGGCCTGCTTCCGCGTGACCTTCGATGCGCTGTGCCGCACTGCCGATGGCGAGCTGCCGTGGCGCGCCGAGATCACCGGCGGGCCGGACGGCACACTCCGCTTCACCAGCACGGCGGCGCCGATGGCGGATTTTGTCACCAACCGCACCGGCTTCGTCCTGTTGCATCCGCTCCAGGGCGTCGCCGGCTGTCCCGTCGCGGTCGAGCATGTCGACGGCAGCAAGCGTCAGGCGCGCTTTCCCCTCCTGGTCGATCCCGAGCAATGCTTCTTCGACATCCGCTCACTCGCCCATGAGGTGGTGCCGGGCGTGACGGCGAGCTGCCGCATGGAGGGCGATGCCTGGGAGATGGAGGACCATCGCAACTGGCTCGACGCCTCCTTCAAAACCTATGTTCGCCCGCTCGCCCTTCCCCATCCCTACAGCATCCAGGCCGGCAGCCGCGTCGTCCAGACGGTGACGCTCTCCTTCACCGGCTCCGCGACCGCCGCGCCGCGGAGCGCGGCGCCGGCACCAGTCGCGATCGTCCTGGGCCGGGAAACCAGTGGAAGGCTGCCGGCGATCGGGCTTCGCGCCCCGCTGGAATGGCTGGAGGCGGCCTTCGCATCGGCCGATCTGATCCGCCAGACGCGGCCCAGCCTGATCAACGGTCGCATCGATCCGCGCGCGGGCCATGGCGCGCGGGAGATCCGGCGGCTCGGCGATCTCGCGGCGGCCATCGGCGCCGGGCTTGCGCTGGAGCTCATGGTGCCTGGCCGGCGCGATCCTTCGCTCGAGCTCGCGGAATTCGCCGGCCAGCTCGGGGAAGCCGGCGTGCGCCCCGAATCCCTCATGCTGGCCGCAGCACCCGATCGCATCCGACTCGAGCCAGGAGCGCCGCCGCCGCCGCTGGCGCTGCTGGGCGAGATCCATCGGGCGGCGCGGGTGATGTTCCCGAGCATGGTCATCGGTGGCGGCAGCTTAGGGTTCTTCACCGAGCTCAATCGAAACTGGCCGCCGATCGGCCAGATGGACTACATCGGCCATATGGTCAGCAGCGTGGTCCACGCCGCGGATGATCGCGCCATGATGGAGAACCTGGAGTCCTTCGGGCATATCGCCCGCACGGTGCGCGCCTTCGCCGGCCGCCTGCCCTATCGCCTGATCAGCTCCAGCATAGCGCTGGATACCAGTCCCTATGGCGAGCCCTCGGCCAATTCGGAGAACCGGCGCGGCACGA
>DATFRE010000350.1:0-4700 GCA_035263545.1 Dongiaceae bacterium | reverse complement strand
ATCATGATGTCGAATGCCGGCATCACCCATGCCGCGGAGTTCCTCGATCTCGCCGAGGAGGATTTCGACCGCGTCATCCGCACAAACATGAAATCCGTCTTTCTCTGCGGCCAGGCGGCGGCGCGCCAGATGGTGCGCCAGGGCGAGGGAGGGGTGATCATCAGCATGTCCTCGGTCAATGCCCTGCTGGCGATCCCGAACCAGGTCGCCTATGGCGCCTCCAAGGGCGCCATCAACCAGCTGACGCGGGTCATGGCCGTGGCGCTGGCGCCGCACGGCATCCGGGTGGTGGCCATCGGTCCCGGCACGATCCTGACGGATCTCGCCCGCAACGCCGTCCTCACCAACGAGGCCGCCTATCGGATGATCCTCTCCCGCACCCCGATCGGGCGTTGCGGCGAGGCGTCCGAGGTCGCCTCCGTCGCGGCCTTCCTCGCCAGCGACGATGCCTCCTACATCACCGGCCAGATCATCTACCCCGATGGCGGCCGCATGGGTCTGAACTACACCGTGCCGGTGGCGGGACAATGAAGAGCATGTCGCCGCTCTGTTCCCTCTCCCGCGCTTTGAAGCGGGAGAGGGGGACCCATCGCGAAGCGATGGGGGGTGAGGGTCGGCCAAGCACCGGTCTCGCCAGACCCTCACCCTCCCCACGGCTTCGCCGCGGGGCCCTTCCCTCTCCCGCTGCAAAGCGCGGGAGAGGGCAGTTAGGGGGCATCCCATGCCCCTGATCTCCGGCAAGCGGGCCTTTCTTGAGCTGCTGCGCCAGGAGGGGGTGGAGGTCATCTTCGGCAATCCCGGCACCACCGAGCTGCCGCTGATGGATGCGCTCGCCGTGGAGAGCCTGCCCCGCTATGTGCTGGGCCTTCAGGAGGCCGCGGTCATGGCCATGGCCGGGGGATATGCCCAGGCCTCGGGCCGGCTCACCGCCGTCAGCATCCATGTGGCGCCGGGCCTGGGCAATGCCATGGGCATGCTCTACGACGCCCAGAAGGCCGGGGCGCCGATCCTGGTCACCGCCGGGCAGCACGAGCAGAGCTTCTCGCTCACCGAGCCCATCCTCTGGGCCGAGCTGCCGGAGATCGCCCGGCCCTTCGTCAAATGGGCAATGGAGGTGCGCCGCCTCGCCGATCTGCCGCGCCTCCTTCACCGCGCGGCCAAGACGGCGCTGGCGCCACCCACCGGGCCCGTCTTCCTCTCGATCCCCGGAGACATCCTGAACGCCGAGGCGGAGATCGATCTCGGCCGCCCGACCCGCGTAGCAGCGCGCCAGCGCGGCGATGCCGCAGCGATCGAGGTGGCGGCGAAGCTCATTGCCGCTAGCGACCATCCCGTGATCATCGCCGGTGATGCGGTGGCCCAGGGCGATGCGCTAAGCGAGCTGGTCCGGCTCGCCGAGGCCATCGGCGCGCCGGTGCATCTCGAGGGCATGGACAACACCACGCCCTTTCCCTCGACTCATCCGCTCTTCCGCGGCCCCATCACCCGCCTGGCGCCCCAGATCCGCAAGATCCTCGACCAGTATGACCTGCTGCTCTCCATCGGCGGCGATCTGCTCACCATGTCGCTGCCCTCGGAGACCGAGGCCATCCCGCCGGCGCTCAAGATCGTGCAGCTCGACAGCGATCCCTGGCAGCTCGGCAAGAACTTCTCCGCCGAGGTCGCGATCCTCGCCGATCCCAAGGCCGCGTTGCCCGAGCTCACGACCGCCATCGCCGCCGCCATGTCCGACGCGGCGAGGAGCGAGGCGGAGCGCCGGCGGATCGCGCTCGGCGCGGCCATCGGCGCCGAGCGCGCCGCGCTGAAGACTCGCGCGCTCGCTGAGGCGGGAAAACTCCCCATCCAGCCGCTCGCCCTCTGGCAGGCCATCGGCGAGATGCTGCCCAAGGACATCGTCGTGGTCGACGAGACCCTCTCCTCCGCGCCGGGGCTGCGCCAGCTCATCGCTGGCGAGGACGCGAAGAGCTTCTTCGGTATGCGGGGCGGCGGCATCGGCTGGGGCCTGCCGGCGGCGGTCGGCGTCAAGCTGGCGCTGCCCCATCGCCCGGTCCTCGCCCTCATCGGCGATGGCAGCGCCATGTTCAACTGTCAGGCGCTCTGGACCGCCGCCCATGAGCGCCTCGCCGTCATCTTCCTGATCCTCAACAACGGCGCCTATCGGATCCTGAAGCAGCGGGTCAATGCGCTGCGCGGCCATGCCGCCCAGACCGGCCGCTATGTCGCCATGGACCTCGATGATCCGCCCATCGATTTCTGCGCGCTGGCGCGCTCCATGGGCGTCAAGGCCGAGCGCGCGGAGACCCTCGACGAGGTCCGAAGGGCGCTGACTACGGCGCTCGCTGGCGATGGCCCGACCCTGATCGAAGTCGTCCTCGACCCTTCCTTCAGTCCTGTCTGATATGTTGCGTGCATGACCCGAGCCGATAAACAGAAGCGCCTCGCCGTCGATATCGGCGGCACCTTCACCGACATCGTCGTCGAGGCGGCGGAGCGGCGATGGACCCGCAAGGTCCTGACCACGCCGCAGGCGCCGGAGCAGGCGGTGATCGCCGGTACGCTGGAGCTGCTGGCGGAGATCGGCGTCGGCCCGCAAGAGATCGGGCTCTTCATCCACGGCACGACGCTTGCGACCAACGCCATCATCGAGCGCAAGGGCGCGGTCACCGCTCTCATCGCGACCGAGGGCTTCCGCGACATCCTCGACATCGCCGATGAGGGGCGCTTCGACCAGTACGACATCTTCATCGACAAGCCCCGGGCTCTCGTCCCGCGCTTCCGCCGCTTCACCGTGCCGGAGCGCATCGATGCTTCGGGCCAAGTGCTGCTTCCCCTCGACGAGGCCGCCCTCGGGGCCCTGCTGCCGGAGCTCGACCGGAGCGGTGCTGCGAGCGTCGCCATCGCCTTTCTCCACAGCTATGCGAGCGCGGTCCATGAGCGCCGCGCGCGCGAGATCCTGGCCGCGGCGCGGCCGAACCTCGCCATCACCCTCTCCAGCGAGGTCTGCCCCGAGGTGCGCGAATACGAGCGCAGCTCGACGGCGGTGGCCAATGCCTATGTGCAGCCGCTCATGGCGGGATATCTCGGCCGCCTCGGCCAGGCGCTGAGGGAGCGGGGATTTGGCTGCCCGGTCTATCTCATGACCTCCGGCGGCGGGCTCACGACTCTCGAGACGGCGCAGCGTTTTCCCATCCGCCTGGTGGAGAGCGGGCCGGCAGGCGGGGCCATCCTCGCCACCTTCATCGCCGCCGAATGCGGCGAGAACAAGGTGCTCTCCTTCGACATGGGCGGCACCACCGCCAAGATCTGCCTGATCGAGAATCAGAAGCCCCAGGCCTCGCGCAGCTTCGAGGTCGACCGCGCGGCGCGCTTCCTGAAGGGCAGCGGGCTCCCCTTGCGCATCCCCGTCATCGAGATGGTGGAGATCGGGGCGGGCGGCGGATCGCTTGCCCATCTCGATGCCATGGGGCGTATCACAGTCGGCCCCGAGAGTGCTGGCGCCGAGCCCGGTCCCGCCTGCTACGGCCGCGGCGGGACCCATCCCACGGTGACCGATGCCGATCTCGTCCTCGGCCGCATCGATCCCGCGCGCTTCGCCGCCGGGCGCCTTCCGCTCGATGGCGCCAAGGCCGCTTCGGCGCTGCAGGCGGATATCGGCACGGGCCTGGGACTCTCCCCCGTTCTCGCGGGCTATGGCGTGGCCGAGATCGTGGACGAGAATATGGCCAATGCCGCCCGGGTGCATTCGGTGGAGCGCGGCAAGGTCATCGCCGAGCACAGCCTGATCGCCTTCGGCGGCGCGGCGCCGCTCCATGCCGCGCGGCTGGCGGAGAAGCTCGGCATCGCCCGCGTCATCGTGCCGCCCAATGCCGGTGTGGGTTCCGCCGTCGGGTTCCTTCGCGCGCCCATCGCCTTCGAGGTGGTGCGCAGCCGCTATATGCGGCTCTCCGCCTTCGATGCCGCCGCCGCCAATGCCATCATCGCCGAAATGCGGGCCGAGGCGCTCGAGGTGGTGCGTGCCGGCGCCGGCGGGGCCGCGCTCATCGAGCCGCGCTCGGCCTTCATGCGCTATGTCGGCCAGGGCCATGAGATCGTCGTGCCGCTGCCGGCCCGCGAACTCGCGCCCGAGGATGCGGGCTTGCTGCGCGAGGGCTTTCAGCGGGAATATGAGGCGCTGTTCTCGCGCACCATTCCGCATGCGGAGGTGGAGATCCTGACCTGGTCGCTGACCGTAAGCACCGAGCCCGAGCGCGCCACTGCCGCCAAGGCCATCGCCGCGGCGGCCGATGCGCCGCTGGCTGCGGGGCGCCGCCGGCTCTTCGATCCCGAGACCGGCGCCTCCGCGGAGGTGCCGGTCTACTGGCGCCCCGACCTCGCGCCCGGCGCGCGTCTTTCCGGCCCCGCCGTCATCGCCGAGGACGAGACCACCACCTTTGTCACCGCGGCCTTCGATGCCGCGATCAACGCCCAGGGCTGCATCGTCCTCGAGCGACGCGGGTCCTCTGAAGAAGGTTCACTGCCATGACCGAAACCTCCAGCGGCCTCTCCGCCATCCGCCGTCAGATCATGTGGAACCGCCTGCTGGCGGTGGTGGAGGAGCAGGCCCAGACCCTGCTGCGCACGGCCTTCAGCCCCATCGTGCGGGAATCGGGCGACCTCTCCGCCGGCGTCTTCGATCTCCAGGGCCATATGCTGGCCCAGGC
>DATFRE010000349.1:0-5328 GCA_035263545.1 Dongiaceae bacterium | reverse complement strand
TATGACATTCTGGATATCGAGCCGGCCTGGATCCCGGCGCTGGCGAATGGCGGCGTGATCGTCCCGATCGACGACTATGTCTCGAAATACATGAACCAGGCGGATCTCGACGACTATCACCCGCTCTACAAGTCGATCACGCTCTACAAGGGCAAGCGCTGGGGCGTGTTCGACGATGGCGACATGTTCTCGCTCTACTACCGCAAGGACATCTTCGGCGATCCCAAGCTGCAGGCGGCCTATCAGGCGAAGTTCGGCAAGGCCCTCGAGGTACCGAAGACCTGGGACGAGTATTCCCAGGTCGCCCAGTTCATCACCGACCAGCTGGCGCCGAACGTCTATGGATCGGCGCATTTCCGCAAGTTCGGCAGCCCGGGCAACCAGTTCAGCTTCCTGCAGCAGTTCCGCGCCAATGGCGGCAAGTTCTTCGATGCCGACATGAAGGCGCAGCTGACCGGGCCGGCGGGCGTCACCACGCTCGAGCAGATGATCGCCCAGAACAAGGCCTCGATCCCGGGCAACAACGACCTCGATGCGGTTGCCCAATGGGCGGCCTGGCTGCAGGGCAAGGTCGCCATGATCTTCTCCTGGCCGCCGACGGGGCGCATCTCCTCGAACTACGCCCAGCGCGACAAGGCCATCAACTTCATTCCGCAATCGACCATCGTCGACAAGGTAGGCTACGCCACCATGCCGGGCGACAATGGCGAGATGGCCTCGGGCTACGTCAAGGCCCTGGCTGCGGGATCCAACAACGAGGAGGCCGCCTATCTCTACATGCAGTGGAACACGGCCCCGCCGCTCTCGCTGGTCCGTACGATGCTGCCCTATACGCTGCGCGATCCCTATCGTCTCTCCACCTACAAGTCGAGCGAGTATCGGGCGCTGTGGCCGTCGGCCAACGAGTATCTCAGCCACCTGTGCGACGCCGCCAATACGGGCGTGGTCGACATGATCATGCCGGGCTGGCAGGACTACGCCCTCTCCCTCGACCGCATGTGCACCGCGGTCTGGGGCGGCCAGGATCCGAAGGCCGCGCTTGCCACCGCGGCGGCCGAATGGGACAGCACGACCCAGCGCCTGGGCGTCGATGTGCAGAAGGCGGCCTATGAGCAATTCCAGAAGCTCCCGGGCTCCTATGCCGATCACACCATCGACAAGCTCGGGCAGTCGGTTCACGTCGAGTGACGCTGCCGCGTGAACCTCTAGGCTTGGCAGCCTCGCATCCGGCGAGCCGGGTGCGGGGCTGCGGCCCGTGCTGGACCCGATCTCCGTGACCGACCTCGCGACAAGCGGCCCGCTCCCGCCTCCGGCGCGCTGGAAGGGAGGGGGCGCTGTCTCGGCCTGGGTGGATCAGCATTTCAAATGGCTGATGGTGGCGCCGGCCGTCCTGCTGATCCTAGCCCTCTCGATCTACCCCCTGTTGTTTTCGCTCTGGGTGAACTTCGTCAATTACGATTTCGAGATCCCCGGGCACGACTTCGTGGGGCTGCAGAATTTCCGCCAGATGGTCAACGATCCTCTGGCCTGGTCGTCGCTGCTCACCACCATCCTGCTGTCATTGGCGGTCGTCGCCATCGAGTTCCTGCTCGGGCTCGGCCTCGCCTTGGCGATGGTCAGGATGTTCCGCGGGCGGGGCATCATCCTCTCCATCCTCATCATTCCACTGTTCATCAGCCCCGTGATCGTCGGCCAGTCCTGGGCGCTGTTCCTGCAGAGGCCCTTCGGGCCGGCCGACTACCTCCTCAGCCAGCTATTGGGACACCCGGTGAATATCAGCTGGGTGGGCGAGGTGCCCTGGGTCTATATCGCCATCGTCATCGCCGATGTCTGGCAGTGGACGCCCTTCATGTTCGTCGTCCTGCTCGCGGGCCTCGCGGCTATCCCCGCCCATCTCTACGAGGCGGCCGAGCTCGACGGAATCTCGGGCCTCCGGGTGCTGTTCTACGTGACGCTGCCCCAGCTGGCGCCGATCATCTTCCTCGCCGTCACCTTCCGGCTGCTCGACGCGGTGAAGCTCTTCGACGTCATCTTCATGCTGACGGGGGGCGGGCCGGGGACAGCGACCTACACGACCTCCTTCTATCTCTATCAGATCGGATTTCAGCAGTTCCATCTCTCCGCCGCGACGGCCGGAAGCTGGCTGTTCCTGATCCTGCTCTCCGTCGTGATCATGGTGCTTGTGCGGCGGCTGCTTCGTGCGGAGAACGCCTGATGGCGGCGCGCATCCCCGCAGCAAAGCCGAGCCGCTGGCGCGCCCGCGGCGACCTCGCCCGGTTCACCGTCATCGGCCTGTTCATCCTCTTCGTGCTTGTGCCGCTCTACTGGGTCGTCATCACCTCGATCAAGCCGAGCAACGACTATCTCACGGTCCCGCCGGTCTGGTTCCCGGCCGAGCCGACGATCGTCCACTACACGGCGGCGCTCTTCTCCTATCGCGGGCTGCAGGGGCTCGTGAACAGCCTCATCATCGCCTCGGTCTCCACGGTGCTGTCGGCGATTCTGGGGACGATGATGGCCTACAGCCTGGCGCGGTTTAACACCGGCGGACAGCATCTCGCCTTCTGGGTGCTGTCGCAGCGTTTCCTGCCGCCCGTCGCCATCATCCTGCCGATCTTCCTGCTGTTCCGCAGCTGGGGCCTCTACGACACCCGGTTCGGCCTCATCATCGCCTATACCTTCATGACGCTGCCGATCTCGGTGTGGATGATGTATGCCTATTTCCGCCAGCTTCCGCGCTCGCTGGAGGAGGCAGCACTGGTGGACGGCCTCAGCCGCTGGCAGACCATGTGGATGGTCGCCGTCCCGCTGGCGGCACCCGGGATCGCGGCGGCTTCGGTCTTCGTCTTCATCGCCGTCTGGACCGAGTTCTTCTTCGCCCTCGTGCTCACGAGCCGGCATGCCTTCACCTTGCCGACGGTGTTCCGCGCCTTTCTCGGCTTCCAGGGCGCGCAATATGGCGAGGCCTGCGCGCTGGCGACGACTTCGCTCGTTCCCTCCATCATTCTGGGCATGCTGGTCCAGCGCCATCTCGTGCGCGGGCTGACGCTGGGCGCTCTGCGCGGATGAGGGGGGCGGGGAAGAAGGGCGGATGAAATCGGGGATCTCGCCATGGCGAATGTGAAGATCAGCGGGCTGCACAAGAGCTTCGGCGGTGTGCAGGCCGTGCGCGGCATCGATCTCGACATTCCCGATCGCGAGTTCACTGTGCTCGTCGGCCCCTCGGGCTGCGGCAAGAGCACGCTGCTACGCAGCATCGCCGGCCTCGAGGATGTGGAGCAGGGGACGATCGAGATCGGCGGCCAGGTCGTGAACGGGATGCGCCCGCGCGACCGCGACGTGGCGATGGTGTTCCAGGACTATGCCCTCTATCCCCATATGACCGTCTTCGGGAATATCAGCCTGTCGCTGCGCGCCCGCGGCACGCCGAAGCCGGAGATCGAGGCAAGGGTCAACCGGGCAGCGGAGATGCTGGGCATCCGGGCACTCCTCGCCCGCTACCCCCGCCAGCTCTCCGGCGGCCAGCGCCAGCGGGTCGCCATCGGCCGGGCGATCGTGCGCAATCCCCGGGTCTTCCTGTTCGACGAGCCGCTGTCGAATCTCGACGCCCAGCTCCGCGACGAGATGCGCGGCGAGATCAAGCGGCTGCATCAGGAAATCGCCACCACCATGATCTACGTCACCCATGACCAGATCGAGGCGATGACGCTCGCCGACCGCATCGTGCTGCTGCGCGATGGGCGGATCGAGCAGCAGGGTGCACCCCTCGACCTCTTCGAGCGGCCGGCGAGCCTCTTCGTCGCCGGCTTCCTGGGCTCGCCCAAGATGAACTTCCTCCAGGGAAAGCTGGTCCGCAGCGGCGCCGGCTATGCCATCGATCTCGGCGCGGAGGTGCCGAAACTGGGGCTGCCGCCCGGGCGCAGCTTCAACGGCGCGGCCGACGGGGCGAATGTAATCCTGGGCCTCAGGCCCGAGCATGTGGGCCGGGCGGCGGGTGCGCAGCCGGCGCCGGGCAGTGCGCGGCTCGAGACCACCATCGAGCTGGTGCAGCCCACCGGCTCGCGCAGCTATGCGAGCTTCCGCCTCGCCGGCCAGCCTGTCCTCTCCGAGCTCCAGGCCCATGACGTGAGCGGGCCGGGAGAGCGCATCACCATCGACCTCAACCTTCCCCGCGCCGCGGTCTTCGACCCCGAAACCGGCCGGGCGCTGTGACTAGGATTCGACGCCTCTATCTTCAGAGGCGTGGCAAGTTGATCAGTCAGGAACAGGACGCATCATGACGCAAGGTCTCAAGGAGCTCGCCGGCAGCCGGAACCCGAAGTTCGGGCATTTCGTCGTCGAATTCGCCACCCCCGGCATCGGCCATATCCTGAAATCGGCGGGCTGCGATTTCGTGCTCTTCGATCTCGAGCATTCCGGCTTCGGCTTCGAGACGGTCAAGAGCGCGCTGCGTTATTTCGAGGCGGCGGACCTGCCGGCCATCGTGCGCGTGCCCTCGAAGGAGTACCACCACATCGCGCGCGCGGCGGATATGGGCGCCGAGGGGATCATGCTGCCCATGGTCGGCACGCCCGAGGAGGCGCGCCACATCCTCAACTGCATGAAATACACACCCGAGGGCGGGCGGGGCGTGGCGCTGCAGGTCGCCCATGACCGCTACCGGCCCGGGCCGGTCAAGGAGAAACTCGCCGCCGCCAACAAGCGCACGACCCTCTTCTGCCAGATCGAGACCGCCGAGGGGGTGGAGAATGCCGAGGCCATCGCCGCCATTCCCGGCGTCGACTGCCTTTGGGTCGGGCATTTCGATCTTTCGGTCTCCCTGGGGGTGCCCGGCGATTTCGGATCCAAGACCTTCACCGACGCCATCGCCCGCGTTGTGGCCGCGGCCAAAAAGCACAAGAAGGCGCTGGGCCGCGTCGTGCCCGATGTTGCCACAGGGCTCGCCTTCAGCAAGCTGGGATTCGATTTCATCGGCTATTCGGGCGATATCTGGCTGCTGCACAGCGCGCTGGCCGAGGCGATCACCGCCTTGCGCAAGGGCACCGCGGGCAAGAAGAAGGGGCCCAAATCATGAGCGGGCCTTTCCGCGTTGCGCTTTCGGGCGACTTCCGCAAGCCTGACGGCTCGCCGGTCTATCCCGATTTCGACCTGACGCCGCTCAAGGAGGCGCCGAGCGTGGAGATGATCTTTCTCGAGCGCTCGAATCCCATCGAGGCCGCCCAGGTTGCCGATATCGACGCCCTCATCCTGCTGACCGCGCGCTTCGGCCGGGAGAGCATCCATCCCAACGGCCGGCTCGCCTTGGTCGCCCGTTTCGGCGTCGGCTAC
>DATFRE010000348.1:0-4335 GCA_035263545.1 Dongiaceae bacterium | reverse complement strand
CTAGAGCGATTCCGCCTTTGGCGGAAACGCTCTAGTCACCGCGCGCCGTGGCTCGCATCCGGATACATGATCAGTTGGGCATTGGGCAGGTGCTCCGCCAGCAGGAACGCGTTGATCGGGATGACCACGACATCCTTGTTCCCGTGCGCGATCAGGGTCGGGTGCTGGATCTTGCCGAGCATCGCGAAGCGATCGCTCGCCGGTATCACGCCCCATTCGCGGATCGCCGCCAGCTGGGCCAAGGCTGACTGCTTGGAGACCGGCGTATCGCGGTCCGCGTTGCGGCTCCTCAGCCGCTCGATATAGGCGCGCCCCGACGCCTGGCTTGCCTCGCTCTGGGTGAAGAATGCCTTCATGAGCAGGGCTGCCGGGTCGTTCAGCTCGTCGACGGAGAGATCGTCGAAGACCAACCCTTCGCCGCCTCTGGGTCCCGTCCCGAGCAGGATGATCTGCCGGAGCAGCTCCGCATGTTCGGCACCGAGCTGCTGCGCGACCATGCCGCCGAGCGAGTGGCCGATGACATCGAATCGGCTCAGGCCGATCGCGCGACATAATCCGACGCAGAGGCTTGTCAGCACCGCGACGGTCGACGGTGTCTCACCGGACGAGCTGCCGATCCCCGGATAGTCGAAAAGGATGACGTCATGCTCTGCGGCCAAACCGTTCGTCACCTTCGGATCCCAGTCGTCCATGTTCGCAGCGAAATAATTGCAGAGCAGCAGAGGCGTCGCTCCGCGGGGTCCGAAGCGCCGGTAAGCGAACTTCACATCCCCGGACTGGACGAACTGCGTGGGCGCGCTCTCGTGCGTGTCATTGGGCATTAGCCTGGTCTCCTCGGGGCGTCACCGATTTCAGTGGTGCCGCGATTGGGGGGAGCGGTTATCCCTAAATATAGGGCGCGCCCAACGGACTTCGCTGCGAGAGACGCAGCGATGCCTCACGCCAACCAGTCTATGAGCACACGGCCTGGCGCAGCCCTGACTTGCCCTCGGCGGCTCGAGGCGCGAATAATGGGCTAGGGCGCCCCTTCGAAGCGGCGCCGTAAACAGCGTCGGTTCCTCGCCTCGGCGAAGGGCGGCGACGACAGCCCGGCGAAGCCGACCAAAAGCGAGGGAGGCCAACATGAGCGTGGCACGGGTCACCAAGATCACGGCGAGTTCGGCCAAGGGTTTCCAGGATGCGGTCGAGACCGCACTCGCCCGGGCGGCGAAGACGCTGCGGGGGATCACCGGCCTCGAGGTTCTGTCTCAGAAGGCCAAGGTGGAGAAGGGCAAGATCGCCGAGTACCGCGTCACCCTGGAGGTGACCTTCATCCTCGACTGAGCGGAATCATTTTCCGGCGGCGGCGCAACCGGAGCTCCGGGAGATCCGGGCGCGGCATTTCGCCGCCCCGACGCAAGCACCGGCCCCTACTCTGCCGGCTCATGGCTTTCGATGGTGCGCCAGATCAGGAAGGAGCCGTTCGCCAGCGCGGGGCTCGCACTGCCGCGCGGCGTGCAGGGCGAAGGCGCGTCCCAGCATTGGTCGAGTTTGGGTTCGAAAGAGAGGAAGTCCGGGCCGAGCGCGACGCGATGCAGCTCCGGCTGCGGGAAGCTGGGCCAGGAGCCGAGCCGGCTCTCAGCTGGCTTCCAATCGACAACGATGTAGATCCCAGCGGCGAGGACGATCAGCGCCGTCACCACCCATCCGCCGCAGAGCCTTTGGATCGCCACACCGTCGGGCGCCCATCTTGTCGCGGCCCAGGCAGCGGCGAGAGGTAGGGGCGCCAGGAGAAAGCCCAGGCCGAAGCGTGGATCCGGGGCCAGGAAAAACCAGAACAGGATTCCGACACCCATGGCGGCGAGGGCGGCAAGACAGGCCGTCTCCTCCGCGCGACGCCGTGCCGCGCGGCCGTTCGGCCTGGCACGGTCGATGACAATGGCGCCGGCAATCAGGAGCAACAGGAACGCCGAGCTGGCGGAAAGCGGCAGGAGGAAGGGCCGATGTGCCAGCACGGTCGTCGGCCAGTCCGCGAGCCAGCCCCAGCCGGTCGCCGCCGCCAGATAGCCGTCGGTCGGCGACCGCGCCCATCCGGTCACGGTTTCGGCGGTCAGGCGCGTCATGTCCGCGGGCACGTTCCAGGGCAGGCCCGAAATGCAGCTCGATGTGGCGGGAAAGGCGAGGCAGCCGGAGCTGGCGATTCCCGTGGCGAGCCAGGCAAGGACACAGAGAGCGAGCAGCGCCATGCCGGGTTGGCGCAATGTCTTCGGCAGGGCCAGGCCGTCGCGGCGAAGGGCGAGGGCCGCCATCAGCGGCAGGAGCAGGATCGGCAAGCTCGACAGCTTGGCCATGACGCCCAGCGCGGCGACCACGGTCAGCGCGACGAGCCCGGGCGCGCGATCGGCCGCGCAGTCCTTCTCGAACAGGCGCAGGAAGAGCCAGACGGCGTAGAGGCTGAGGAGCGCGGCCGGCGTGTCGTAGCTCGGGCTGGCCGAGAGGGAATCGAAGAGGAGGTAGCGCGCATCGGCCATGAGGATCGCGACCATGGCCCAGCCATAGATCCTGCTGACGGCGGCGCCGCGCGCGCCGGCCTCCCGCCGGATCAAGGCCTCGGTCATGGCCGCGACGATCGCGAGATAGAGGGCGGCGTTGAGCAGGAAGGGCCCGTAGCGTGCCGGCCGCTCGATGTCGAGCAGGGCGGCGTCCACGAGCCAGATGGAGTTGAAGCCGAAGCGGACATGGAGATTGGCCAAGCCAAAGACCCGCCGGTGATGCTCCACCCAGGAGATGGCCTGGAGATGATAGAGGCCGGTGTCATAGCTGAAGGCCGTCGCGACGCTGCCGACGGCCGCAAACATCGCGAGCAAGGCGAGGATCGCCGCGAGACGCCAGGGATGAGCGCCGAGCAAGGATCGCGGCGATCTGAGAGCCGACAGCAGCAGGAGGACGAGACCGATCAGGAGGGCGGCCGCCGAGCTGCGATCGCCGAGCGGCATCGCAAAACTGGCGAGGAGCCCGAAGGCCGTGAAGGGCAGCAGCCCCAGGACCGCGCGTTCGCCGAATCCGGGCATGGGGCGGCGCCAGTCCCGAGCGAGCAGCTGTCCCCATCCCGAGAGGGAGGCCAGCACCACCAGCAAGACGCCAGCGTAGAAATACAGCACGGCGGTCGTCGCCCCCCCTCGAAGCCGTCTAGCCCGCCGCACTCCTCAGCGCCGCGATATAGGCCCGGACCCGCGCCGCATTGACGCCGAGATCACCCTTACCTTGGCGGCTCACGGAACGGATGTCGACCCGGCTGCCAGCGCCATCGGCCGCGACCCGGATGACGATATCGTCGACGAAGCCGAACCAGAAGCTGGCCTCGCTCGCCTCGATGCGCCCGGCAGAGGGGTCGGTGGCGATGATCTTCCAGTGCGGCATGCCCCGCGCGGTGGCGAGCGCGAGGTCGAAGGCCTTGGTGGCGCCGAGCGGCAGGATCACCGGGGCAATATCGGGATAGGCCGCCCGCTGCTGTGCGGCGGTCGCCGGGCCGCCATAGGCCGCCGATGCCGCATGCTCCGCCTGGCGCGCCCGCAGGGCCGTGATGATCACCGGCGGATCGGACGTGTCGGTGGTGATGTCATGGATCGCCGGGGCATGGCGCATCGCGATCCTGAGCGGAAGGAGGACGAAGCCTGCGCCCAGCAGGAGGACGCCGGCGAGCAGGAGGATCCGCAAGCCCTCGAGGCGTCGGCGCCAGACGGCAAGGGCGATTGCGGCCGTCACCCCTCCCAGGACGGCCGCGATCGCCGACAGCACCAGGAGCTCGAAGGCGGCCTTGAGCGGCAGCAAGCCCATGCGCCAGCCGAGCGGTGCTGCGCCCAGAGCGAGGACCGAAATCGCCGCCAGGAGAAAGGCGATGCCCGAGAGCCTGTTGCGCCATCCCCCTCTCTGCGCGGTCTCCGTCGCTGTCATCCTCATACCTCCTGCCAGAAGCGGCCGAGCGCGCCATCCAGAAGCTCGATCTGGGCCGCCAGGCGGGCGAGCGGATCGGGCGCTGCCCCGGGCGGCGGCGATGGCGGACGCTCCTCGTGCTCCAGAGCCGCGAACGCCTCGGCGGCCCAGTCCCGCCAGCCTTGCCAGAAGCCCAGCTCCGCCGCCGGCAGCGCCTGGGCGCCATGATGCAGAATCGAAACCGGGCCGGCCAGACGGCGGAGCGTGGAAGCCGCGGCCATGGCCGCCTCCAGCCGCGGGCGATGACGGCGCACCGGCTCCTGGAGGGCCCGGGTCAGGGCGACCTCCAGATTGTTGCTGGCCAGGCCGGCGGCGCGCCGGGCCGCCTCGGCCATCTCCGCCGATGCTTCGCCTAGAACCTCC
>DATFRE010000347.1:0-2840 GCA_035263545.1 Dongiaceae bacterium | reverse complement strand
GAGCTTGAGCTGGCGCTCGGTCATCACCCAGCCCGGCACCACCGTGTTCACCCTTATGCCGTCCTGGCCGAGATCGCGAGCCATGCCGCGGGTCAATCCATGGACGGCGGCCTTGGCGGTGGTATAGGCCGGCATGCCGCCCTGTGGGACCTTCCAGCTGATGGATCCGAAATTGATGATCGAACCGCCGCGCCGGCGCTTCATATGCGGCACGACGGACTGGATGGCGAAGAACATCGGGCGCAGATTGGTTGCCATGCGCTCGTCCCAGTAGTCCGGCGTCACGCCCTTCCAGTCATGGCGCTGGTCGTTCGCTGCATTGTTGACCAGGGTGGCGATGGGTCCGTGCTGCTTGCCCGCCCGTGCGATCGCCGCCTGCAGGGCGGGGATATCCTTCAGATCGCAAGGGATGAATAGGGGCTCCTTGCCGTGCCGCTTCTTGAGTTGGCGCACCAGCTTTTCGCTCGCCTTGGCATCGATATCGACGAAGGCGGTCTTGCTTCCCTGATGGACGAAGCTCTCGACGATGGCCGCGCCGATCCCGGAGCCGCCGCCGGTGATGAATACGCTCTGCCCCTCGAGCCCGGGATAGCGGGCGAAGCGCGACAGATCGGATTGGCGCCTCGTTGCCATGATCCGGGCTTTAGTGCGATTCGCGCGGTACTTCCGCGCCGCGGCAGCCGACGAGGAAATCGAGATCGCAGCCCTCATCGGCCTGGTTGACATGAGTGACGTAGAGCCGCTTGTAGCCGCCATCGGGAAGCTCGGGCGCTTTCCAGGCCTTAAGGCGGCGCTCGATCTCCTCCTGCTCGACCAGGAGTTGGAGCGAGCGGTTCGGCACGTCGAGAGCGATCATGTCGCCGTCCCTGACGATCGCCAGCGGTCCGCCGGCTGCCGCCTCCGGGGCCGCATGGAGCACGACGGTGCCATAGGCCGTGCCGCTCATGCGCGCATCGGAGATGCGGACCATGTCCGTGATACCCTTCTTCAGGATCTTGGCGGGCAGCGGCATGTTGCCGACCTCGGCGATGCCGGGATAGCCGCGGGGCCCGCAATTCTTCAGCACCATGATGCAGTTCTCGTCGATGTCGAGAGCCGGATCGTCGACCCGCTGCTTGAAATGCTCGATGCTGTCGAAGACGACCGCACGCCCGGTATGGACCAACAGAGCGGGCGTCGCGGCCGAGGGCTTCAGCACGGCGCCCCGGGGCGCCAGATTTCCGCGCAGCACGGCGATGCCGCCATGGGCCGTCAGCGCCTTGTCGAACGGCCGGATGACCTCGTGGTTCCAGCAGGCCGCGTCCTTGTTGTTCTCCCAGATGGTCTGGCCGTTGGCAGTAAGGGCGTCCTTGTGCAGGAAGCCGGCCTCACCCAGCGCCCGGATCACCGCCGGCAGCCCGCCGGCATAATAGAAATCCTCCATCAGGAAGCGGCCAGAGGGCATCAGGTCGACAACGGTCGGCACGTCCTTGCCCAGCCGGTCCCAATCGTCGAGGGAGAGATCGACGCCGACGCGCCCCGCGATCGCCAGCAGATGGATGACGGCATTGGTCGATCCCCCGATGGCGCCGTTGACGCGGATGGCGTTCTCGAAGGCCTTCTTGGTCAGGATCTGTGAGAGCTTCAGATCCTCGCGCACCATCTCGACGATGCGCCGCCCGGCAAGCCGCGCCAGCAGCCCGCGGCGGGAATCGGCGGCGGGGATGGCGGCATTTCCCGGCAGTCCCACGCCGAGCGCCTCCACCATGGAGGCCATGGTCGAGGCGGTGCCCATGGTCATGCAATGGCCGGGGGAGCGCGACATGGCGCCCTCGGCATCCTGGAACTCCGCCAGCGACATCTGCCCGCCGCGCACCGCCTCGGAGAACTGCCAGACCGCCGTGCCCGAGCCGATGAGCTGGTTGCGGTAATGGCCGTTCAGCATCGGCCCGCCGGAGACCGCGAGGGTCGGCAGGTTGCAGCTCGCCGCGCCCATCAGCAGCGACGGCGTGGTCTTGTCGCATCCGACCAGCAGGATGACGCCGTCCATGGGGTTGGCGCGGATCGATTCCTCGACATCCATGCTGGCGAGGTTGCGGAACAGCATGGCGGTGGGGCGCAGATTGGTTTCGCCCAGGCTCATGACCGGGAATTCCAGCGGCGTCCCGCCGGCCTCGATCACACCCTTCTTCACATGTTCGGCGATCTGGCGGAAATGGGCGTTGCAGGGGGTGAGCTCGGAGAAGGTGTTGCAGATGCCGATCACCGGGCGCCCGTCGAAGCTGTCGTCCGGCAGGCCCTGATTCTTCATCCAGCTGCGGTGCAGGAAGCCGTCGCGATCGGCGCCCCCGAACCAATGTTGCGACCGCAGCTTCTTCGTCTTCTTCACCGTGTCATCCGGCATGTCGTCGTCCGCCCTTGCTCTTGCTCGAGGTTGATCTGGATCTGGTATTGCTGTCCCGGTTCGGATCCCCGACGCCGATCACGCGGTCGGTGTCGCTCAGGAGCCGCCGCGCGGCCACCCGCGCCGAGGCCGGCCGGCCCTGGCGGATCGCGCGCAAGATATCCTCATGCAGCGCGAGTGCCGAGCGCATGTCTTCGTTGTGGCTCCCGGTGTAGTCGAACATGTTGCTGAGCGCGGATTCGATCACGAAGCCCAGCGGCACCAGAAGCTCGTTGCCCGCCGCCGCCAGGATCGCCAGATGGAAGCGCACATCGGCGGCGTTCCAGGGGTCGAGCGATTCAGCCAGGCGCATGTCGTCGAAGGCCGCCTCGATCGCGCTGAGCTGATCGGGGGTGTGGTTCGAGGCCGCGAGTGCCGCGGCCTCGGGCTCCAGGATGCGGCGCACCTGCTGCACGCT
>DATFRE010000346.1:0-3972 GCA_035263545.1 Dongiaceae bacterium | reverse complement strand
GGCGCGCTTTGCAGCGGGCGAGGGGCCGAACGATGGCGGCACCTCGCGCTATCATTTGCTGCGGGCCTGCGAGGCGAGCCTGAAGCGGCTGCGCACCGACGTCATCGATCTCTATCAGCTTCATGCTTGGGATGGGCTGACGCCGCTGGAGGAGACGCTCGAGGCTCTCGACAGCCTGCTCCGCCGCGGGCTCGTGCGCTATATCGGCTGCTCGAACTATTCCGGCTGGCATGTGATGAAGGCGCTGGGCGTCGCCGAGCGCGCGCATCTGCCGCGCTTCGTCAGCCAGCAGATCCACTACACAGTGGAGGCCCGCGAGGCGGAGTACGAGCTGGTGCCCATCTCTCTCGATCAGGGTCTCGGCATCCTGGTCTGGAGCCCTCTGGCGGCAGGGCTTCTCTCGGGCAAGCACCGGCGCAACCAGGCGGCACCCGAGGGCTCGCGCCAGCTCGCCGGCTGGACCGAGCCGCCGATTCGCGACGAGAACCGCCTCTGGAACATCGTCGAAGCGCTGATCGCCATCGGCGAGGCGCGCGGGGTCTCGGCGGCGCAGGTGGCGCTCGCCTGGCTGCTCGGCCGGCCGGGGGTCACTTCCGCCGTCATCGGCGGGCGCAACGAGGCGCAGCTCGAGGACAACCTCGCCGCCGCCTCTCTGGTGCTCTCGCCCGAGGAGCGAGAGCGCCTCGACGAGGTGAGCGCGCCACCCCTGCTCTATCCCTATTGGCACCAGCTCTGGACGGCCAAGGACCGCCTCGGCCCCGCCGATCTCTCGCTGCTGGGGGGCTATGCCTGATCACGCCCTTGTTGCCCTCTATGCCGTCATGGTCGGCGAAGGCCGACCATCCACGAGTTTATCTGCTGTCCAGAACGGCATTTGACCAGGTTTTATGGGAATTTCCACCCGGGGAGGCGCCGCAAGACGTGGGTGCTCGGGACACGCCCGAGCATGACGAGAAGAGAGGCACGACGACGGGCGATTCCACGTCCCGGCCGGTGGCGAGAAATCTTTCCCGCTTCCTCACGACTCCACCATCTAGTGCCGCTCGGTGATGAAGCGCGCGGCGACGAGGCCGACCGCCATGGCGCCCACGACGAAGCCGCCGAGCACCGCCGCATGGAGCGCCTCCAGGACATAGCCCTGGTTGAAGAGCACGATCGTCTGGAAGGCATAGGTGCCGGGGATCATGACGATGATGCCGGGCACGGTGAGCGCCACCCGCGGCTCATGCATGAAGGGCCGGATCCACGAAGCCAAGAGGCCGACCGTCATCGCGCCGAGAACGGTCGCCGGCGCGAGATCGAGCCCCAGGTCGTGCATGCCCAGGCGCAGCTCATTGCCGATCAGCGCCAGGCAGCCCACCGTTAGCACCGTGCGCCAGCTGCTGTTGTAGAGGATGGCGAAGCCGCAGCCGGCAACGAAGCTGGCAATGGCGCGCAGCAGCAAAGTGAGCGGCTCGCCGATCTCGAGCGGCGGTGGTTGGGCGGCGGTGAGGCCGGCGGCAGCCGCCACCAAAGAGAGCCCGAAGGCCGCGGCCATCAGCACCGCCATCCCATAGGCGAGCCGCGCCATGCTGGCGACGATCTGGTTCTGCAGCAAGTCGAGCAAGGCGGCGACCAGGGGAAAGCCCGGGACCAGGAACAGGGCCGAGGAGATGAAGCCGGCGGCATGGCGTGCGCTCGGGAATCCCACCTCGGCCAGCAGGCTCGTGACCAGCACATAGAGGCTGGAGGCGATCACCGCGCAGAGCGCGGTCACGGCATACTGGTTCAGATGCCGGCGGAACAGCAGCGAGCGCAGCGATTGGCCGATGCCCCCGCCCACCAGGCTTGCGATCGCCTCGAGCGGCCCGCCGCCATTAAGATAGGAGAAGGCGGCCGAGGCCAGGCCTACCGCGAGCGCGGTCGCGGGAACGCCATGGATGGCCGGTGCGGCCTCGATGACATCGATCCGCGCATTCACCTCCCGCGGCGAGATTCCCGGCGCGGCCTCAGCGGACAGCTTCATGATGGCGCCCATGCGCCAGGCATTGATGCCGATCGGGGCGATCTCGCCGGCGATGGTGACGGGATGGCCGCCCTGGCGGCCCGTCACCGTGAGAGCGCCCAGCGCGATATGGACTGCCAGCGCCTCGACCTTCATGGCCCGCGCCAGCGCCCCCATCCATTGCCGGACACGGAAGGCAGGCGTGCCGGTACGCATCCCAACTGTGCCGAAGCGCAGCAGGCAATCCAGCGCTTCCGTCAGCCCCGCCGCGTCGCTCTCCCCCGGGGCCAACGCGTCAACCGGGCTTTCGGATATAGGGCCGATAGGCGGGCTCCCAGACATGGTCGAGGACCATTTGCTTCAGCGCCTCCGGCGTCGTCGTCTCCGCGAGGCCCTCGGCCTGGGCCTGGCGGGCGACCGCGATGGCGACGGCCACGGAGACTGCGCGGATCTCGTCCAGCGGCGGCAGGAGCCGCGCCTCCTTGTCCTTGGCCGCCGGCGAGAGCGCGGCCAGCGCCTTGGCCGAGGCCATGAACATGCCGTCGCTCACGCGCCGGGCGCGGCTGGCGATGACGCCGAGGGCCACGCCCGGGAAGATGTAGGAGTTGTTGGTCTGGTCCACGGGGATCTTCTTGCCGTTGCGCTCCACCGGCGGGAAGGGGCTGCCGGTGCCGATGAGGGCGCGGCCCTCGGTCCATTTCATGAGATCCGCCGCCGTCGCCTCGGCGCGGGCCGTGGGGTTGGAGAGCGGGAAGATGACCGGCCGCTCGCAGTTCCTGGCCATGGTCTTGATGATGGTCTCGGTGAAGGTGCCGGGCTGGGTCGAGACGCCGATCAGCACCGTGGGCTTGGCATTCGCCACCACATCCAGGAGGCCGATCCGCCCCGGCTGCTCCAGGCGCCAGCCCGCCACCGCGGATTTCTTCTGGACGAAGGGCGCCTGCATCGGACGGAGATCGGCCATCCCCTCCACCAGCAGCCCGTTGATGTCCACGGCATAGAAGCGGCTCTGCGCCTCGGGCAGGCCGAGACCGGCATCGACCATGGCCTGGCGGATCATCGAGCAGATGCCGATGCCCGCGGCACCCGCCCCCAGGAGGGCGATGCGCTGCTCCGTCAGCTTCGTGCCGGTGACGTTGATGGCGGAGAGCAGCGTGCCGGCGGCGACGGCGGCCGTGCCCTGGATGTCGTCGTTGAAGGCGCAGAGCCGGTCGCGATAGCGCTCGAGCAGCCGCCCGGCATTGCTGCCGGCGAAGTCCCGAATTGCAGCAGCACATGGGGCCAGCGCTTCGCCACGGCGGAGACGAGGGTCTCGACGAAATCGTCATAGGCCTGGCCGCGCACGCGCTCGTGGCGCCAGCCGATATAGATCGGGTTCGACAGCAGCGCCTGATTGTCGGTGCCCAGATCGAGCAGGATGGGCAGTGCTCCGCTCGGATGGATGCCGCCGATGGCGGTGTAGAGGGAGAGCTTGCCGATGGGGATGCCCATGCCGCCGGCGCCCTGATCGCCGAGGCCGAGGATCCGCTCGCCATCGCTGACCACGATGGCGCGGACGCCGTCATAGCGCGGATGGGCCAGGATCTCGGCGATGCGATGGCGGTTCGGAAAACTAAGGAAGAGGCCGCGGGGCTTGTGCCAGATCTCGCTGAAGCGCTGGCAGCCCTCGCCGACGGTGGGCGTATAGACCAGCGGCAGCATCTCTTCGACATTGTGGACCAGGAGCTTGTAGAGCAGGGTCTCGTTCGCATCCTGGAGATCGCGCAGAAAGGCGTACTTCTGGAACGGCGTCTGATAGCTGCGCAGCGCCGCGAGGCGCCGGGCCGCCTGCTCCTCCAGGCTTCCGATATGCGGCGGCAGCAGGCCGTGGAGATCGAAGGCGTCGCGCTCCTCCTCGGAGAAGGCCGTCCCCTTGTTCAGCATGGGCTGGTTGAGAAGATCGAAGCCGGTGAGGCCGATCTCGAGCGGATCCGTGTCCCGCGCCATGT
>DATFRE010000345.1:0-3145 GCA_035263545.1 Dongiaceae bacterium | reverse complement strand
TCTCCGGCAGAAATGGCCGGTAGTCCGCGCGCTCCAGGATCGCGGTCTCCTGGCGGATGAAGATCTCGGGACCGGTCGCCGCCGCCATGTCGAGGATTGTCTGCGTGAGCGCCCGATCCGCCTGGCGCTTCGGGTGGATCAGCCGCGGCAGCAGGTCATCGCGGGTAATCTCCATGAAGCGCGCGCTGCGCGCCATTTCGATATAGCTGCGGCGGCTGGCCTTGGTTTCCTCATCGTCCAATGCAGCCCGGCCATCGAGCAGCGCAAGGCGCGCGACCCGGGCCGGTGCCTGGCGCACCAGTTCGAGGGCGATGCTGACGCCCATGGAGAGGCCGGCCAGCGCGAAGCGCGCCGGGGCTGCCGCGAGGATGTCGCGCGCGATTCCCGCCATGGAATCGCTCTTCGTGTGATCGGCAACGGCAATCTTCGCCGAGGCTCCCAGGGCCGCGATCTGCGGGGCGAAAAGATCCTTCGTGCAGAGCAGCCCCGGGACCAGGATCAGCGGCTCCAGCGCCGCCGCAGCCTCAGTCGGCGTAAGAGGGGTCCTTCTCGTCGAGAATCGCCTTCATCTCCTCGAAATGGGAGAAGGCCGAGTCCTTGTAGTCGATCCAGCCCTGGGCCGTGCGCTCGGCGAGCTCCGGCGACATGACGTTGAGCTTCTGGCCGGTGGAATAGGCCAGCACCAAGGTCTGGCAGGCCCGCTCCAGGTAATAGAGATCATCGAAGGCCTCGGCCACGGTATCCGCCACCACGAGGATACCGTGATTGCCCATCATCATGCGGCTCCTGTTGCCCAGCGCCTTGACCAGGCGCTCGCCCTCGGCGTCGTTGTCGGCGATGCCGGTGAAGCCGAGATCGATCGCGATTCGGTTGTAGTAGCGCGCCGTGTTCTGCTCGATCGGCTTGACCTCCGGATCGGCGAGAGCGGCGATGGCGGTGGCATAGGGCGGATGGCAATGGAGGATGCAGCGCGCCTGGGGCGCGCCGGCATGGAGATGGCCGTGGATGCACCAGGCAGAGGCATCGGGCGCGTCCGGCCGGTCCATCGTCTCCTTGTCGGTCGCGTCGAGCAGCAGCAGCTCGCTCGCCTTGATCCGGGAGAAATGGCGCCATTTCGGGTTCATCAGGAACTTCTTGCCATCGGCCGAGACCGCCAGGCTGAAATGATTGGCGATCGCCTCATGCCAGCCGTTCTGGGCCGCCAGGCGGAAAGCCGCGGCGAGATCGACCCGGAGCTGCCATTCATCCATCTCGCGCTTCGGGGTCTTGAGGGTGGTCACGCTCGCCATGTCTCACTCCTGCCGGTTCCAGTCGCGGAGCGGAGAATAGCGGTATCCACGGGGAAGCGAAATCCCGTCCGCGGAGCCTTCCCGTCTGGAAACGACGCCCATCGCCCTTACTCCATCGCCGGATCGGCCGCGATCTCGGCCGCCAGCCAGTCGCGGAAGCGGGTGATGCGGGCATCGCCACGCTGCTCGCGGCGGCAGACGAGATACCAGCGGCCGGGCTGGCGGACCTCGACGGCGAAGGGCTTCACCAGCCGGCCCGCCTTCAGGTCCGAGGCCACCATGAAATGCGGCACCATGGCGACGCCCTGGCCTTCGATCGCCGCCTCCAGCGCCAGGAGATAGCTGTCAAACTGGGGCTGCGCCCGGCCGGCGAGCTGGGGCACCTCGGCGGCCTCGAGCCAGGCACGCCAGTCATCCTCCGCCGTATAGAGCTGCAACAGTGTGTGGTTCACCAGCTCGGCGGGCTGGCGCAGCCCCGTGCCGCCCTGGGCGATGGCCGGGCTGCAGACCGGGAAGAGCCGGGCATCGAAGAGATGGTGGTAGTGGAGGTTCGGCCGGTCGGGCTCCCGCGTGCAGATGATGCCGAGATCGCCGGTCGCCGGGTCGAACTCCCAGTCGAGCTGGTTGGTGCTCATCCGCACCACGATCTCCGGCTCCGCCACCTGGAAGCGGTGAAGGCGCGGGATCAGCCATTTGACCGCCACCGTGACATAGACCTGGATCATCAGCTCGCCCGCCAGAGCCTGGCGGCTGACCAGCCCCGTGCCCTGGGCAATGCGGTCGAAGGCATCGCGCAGGAAGGGGTAATAGGCCGCCCCGGCTTCGGTGAGCTCCACCCGCCGGGCCCGGCGCCGGAACAGCGCCGTTCCCAGCCAGCGCTCCAGCCCCGCGATCTGATGGCTGATGGCCGATTGGGTGAGGGCGAGCTCCTCGGCCGCGGCCCGGAAGCTGCCCTGGCGGGCGGCGGCCTCGAAGGCGCGGAGCGCGGCCAAAGGCGGCAGCACCCGGGCGGCCATCCCCGGCACTGGCAGAACGGGTCTCATGGATCGCTTTTACATGAAATCCATTCATCGATCGATGAATTATCATCGCTTGCTGAGACACGGCCGCCCGCGGAAAATCCGCCCGAGAGAGAGTTCCGGGAGGACGCTCACATGAGCGAGGTTAAAGTGGACAGCGGCCGCCGCGGCGGCCGCGAGGCGCGCCGTGCCCAGAGGGCAGCACCCCTGCCGAGCAACCAGCGGCCGGTCCGGCCGGGGCTCGAGGGCGGACGCTATCGCCCCCTCAGCGATGAGGATGTGCTGAAGATCCATCACGCGGCCTTGGACGTGCTGGAGCAGATCGGGCTGGCGGATGCCATTCCCTCCTGCATCGAGGTCTGCACCGCCGCCGGCGCGATCCTCAACGAGAAGGGACGCCTGCTCTTTCCCCGTGCGCTCGTGGAGGACACCCTCGCCAAGGCGGCGCGGCGCTTTCCGCTCCACGGCCAGGACCCGCAGCATGATCTCGAGCCCTGGGGCAAGCGGGTCTATTTCGGCACCGCAGGTGCGGCGGTCAATATCGTCGATCCCGTGAGCGGCGCCTATCGCGAATCGACGGTCAAGGATGCCTATGACATCGCCCGCATCGTCGACCAGATGGAGCATATCCATTTCTACCAGCGCTCCGTCGTCTGCCGCGACATCGCCGATCCGGCGGATATGGATTTCAACACCTGCTACGCGAGCGTCATGGGGACGACCAAGCATGTGGGCACGAGCTGGGTCGCGCCGGAGCAATGCGAGGCCTCGCTCGAGATGCTGCACATGATCGCGGGCGGCGAGGACAAGTGGCGGGCGCGGCCCTTCGTCAGCCAG
>DATFRE010000344.1:0-3747 GCA_035263545.1 Dongiaceae bacterium | reverse complement strand
TGGTGGCCCGCAAGATCGTCGAAGGCCTGCCGCGCCAGACCGAGCGCATGGCCGCCTATGCGCGCGGTTTGGCGTCCTCTCCCATGCCTTGAACGCTTGGAGATGGAAAAACCGTTTGCCGACAACGTGTTTTGCGTATATACTGAGATGATAGTCTGGGACGGAGAAAGTTTATGAGGAGACCGGAACATCTGCGCACTGCACAAGCGCATCGCGAACCTCTCGGGCGAGGGGAGCGCACCTGCAGATTCCCTGCAAAAACAGGTGACCGGCTGCCGCAGGCGACCTGCCGGCGAAGGCGGGCTTGGCTGTAAATCCGCTGTAGAAACAGCCAAGGCGCTGTCCTGGGCGCCATGAACCCGTTGCCTCCGGCGGGGCGGCGGGCCAGAGTGCCGGCGCAACAGAGCCAGGAACCGCCCCAAGATGACTGCCGCCTTCGGCCGCACCACCGCCCATATCCTGATCGAGATCGGCGCGGTCCATTTTCGCCCCCACGACCCCTTTATTCTCACATCGGGACGTGCGAGCCCCGTCTATATCGACTGCCGCAAGGTGATTTCATTCCCGCGCGCCCGGCGCAAGATCGTGGAGATGATGGGCGAGACTGTCGAAGCGGCCATCGGTTTCGAATCCATCGATGCCGTCGCCGGCGGGGAGACTGCCGGCATCCCCTATGCCGCCTGGCTGGCCGAGCGCCTGGCGCTGCCCATGCTCTATATCCGCAAGAAACCCAAGGGCTTCGGGCGCGGCGCCCAGATCGAGGGCGAGATGGCGCCGGGCTGCCGCTGCCTGCTGGTGGAGGATCTCGCCACCGATGGCGGCAGCAAGCTCAATTTCATCGAGGCGATCCGCCAGGCCGAGGGCAAGGTCGCCGACGCCCTGGTCGTCTTCCATTACGGCATCTTCCCCCAAAGCACCGCCAGCCTCGCGGCGGTCGGCGTGCGTCTGCACGGGCTCGCCACCTGGTGGGACGTGCTGGGCGCAGCCGAGGAGGCCGGCCGGCTCGACGCGGCCGGCGTCGCCGCGGTGCGCGCCTTCCTGGACGACCCCGAAGGTTGGTCGACGCGGCATGGCGGAAAGGCAGCGAGCTGAAGCATGATTCGTCCCGTCATCCTCTCCGGCGGCTCCGGCACGCGGCTCTGGCCGCTCTCCCGCGCCGCCTATCCGAAGCAGCTCATGCCGCTGGTGGGCAAAGAGAGTTTGCTGCAGGAGACCGTCCAGCGCGCCATGGACCCAGCGCTCTTCAGCGCCCCCTTCCTGATCTGCAATGACGAGCACCGCTTCCTCGTGGCCGAGCAGCTTCGTGCGCTCGGAGTGAAGCCCGAGGCGATCGTGCTCGAGCCGCTCGCCCGCAACACCGCGGCGGCGGTCGCCGCGGCGGCGCTGATGGCCGAGCCTTCCAGCCTGCTGCTCATCCTGCCCTCGGATCACTATATCCAGGACACGGCCGCCTTTCGTGCTGCCGCGGCCAAGGCGGCGAAGGCAGCGGAGGCCGGGGCCCTGGTCACTTTCGGCATCCATGCCCGCAGCCCGGAGACGGCCTATGGCTATATCCGCCGCGGCGAGGCGCTGACGGAGACGCCGGACTGCCTGCGCGTGGCGGCCTTCGTCGAGAAGCCCGATGCGGCGACGGCCACGAAGTATCTCGCCTCGGGCGAGTATTTCTGGAACGCCGGCATGTTCCTGTTCCGCGCCGACCGCTTCCTCGCCGAGCTCGCCCAGTTCGAGCCGGCGATCAAGGCGGCTGTGGAGAAGTCGGTCGCGGGCGCCACCCGCGATCTCGATTTCATCCGCCTGGAGAAGGCGGCCTTCGCCGAGGCGCCGGCCATCTCCATCGACTATGCGGTGATGGAGAAGACCAGCCATGCGGCGGTGGTGCCGGTCGAGATGGGTTGGACCGATGTCGGCTCCTGGTCGGCACTCTGGGACGTCACCGAGAAGGACGCCAACGGCAATGCGCTGATCGGCGATGTCGTCAGCGTCGACGTCAAGGACAGCTATATCCGCGGCGAGAGCCGGCTGGTGACGGCGATCGGCCTGGAGAACATCGTCCTGATCGAGACAGTGGATGCGGTCATGGCCGTTTCGCGCGACCGGGCCCAGGATCTGAAGCTCGTCATCGACAAGCTCTCCGCGGCGGGCCGCGACGAGCGGCTCTCCCATCGGCGGGTCTATCGCCCCTGGGGCACCTATGAGACCGTCGATATTGACCAGGGCTTCCAGGTGAAGCGCATCGTGGTCAATCCGGGCGCCCGGCTCTCGCTGCAGAAGCATGCCCATCGCGCCGAGCATTGGGTGGTCGTGCGCGGCATGGCGCGGGTGACCCGCGACCGCGAGGTGTTCGATCTCGTGGCCAACCAGTCGGCCTATATCCCATTGGGGGCGGTGCACCGGCTCGAGAACCCGGGCAAGGAGCCGCTGCACCTGATCGAGGTCCAGTCGGGCAACTATCTGGGCGAGGACGACATCGTCCGCCTCGAGGACCATTACGGCCGGGCCTAGGGCTCGGCATGCTTCACCGGCAGAGCAGGTCCCAGCGGCGCGCCTTTGACTTTAGGGGCCCCGGCAGGGATGATCGCGCCATTCTTTCACTGAGGCGCCCCACCGATATCCGAGAAGGCGCCAAGCCAAGCGAGGAAGCGTATGACCCTGCGTAGCAACTCTGCCGCCGCCCGCGATGTCGCCTATCACCTGCATGCCTACACCAACGCCAAGAAGCACGAGGCCGAGGGCTCGCTGGTGCTGACCACCGGCAAGGGCATCTATGTTTACGACGAGAACGGCAAGGCCTATCTGGAGGGCCTCTCGGGGCTCTGGTGCCTGTCGCTGGGCTATGGCGAGGAGCGGCTGATCGAGGCGGCGAACCGGCAGATGCGCCGCCTGCCCTACTACCACACCTTCACCCAGAAGGTGGCCGACGTGACCGTCGACCTGGCCGAGAGGCTGATCGCCATCGCCCCGGTGCCGATGTCCAAGGTCTTCTTCTGCACTTCCGGCTCCGAGGCCAATGATTCCGTCGTCAAGATGGTCTGGTACTACAACAACGCGCTTGGCCGGCCGCAGAAGAAGAAGATCATCGCCCGCCAGGGCGGCTATCACGGGGTGACGGTGGCGGCGGCCTCGCTGACCGGCCTGCCGATGAACCACAAGGATTTCGATCTGCCGATCGCCAATATCCTGCACACCGAATGCCCGCATTATTACCGCTACGGCAGGCCCGGCGAGAGCGAGGAGCAGTTCGCAACGCGCATGGCCGAGAGCCTGGACGCGCTGATCGAGAAGGAGGGGCCGGAGACCGTGGCCGCCTTCATCGCCGAGCCGGTGATGGGCGCGGGCGGCGTCATCACCCCGCCGGCCACATATTTCGAGAAGATCCAGGCGGTTCTGAAGAAGCACGACGTGCTCTTCATCGCCGATGAGGTGATCTGCGGCTTCGGGCGCACCGGCAACATGTTCGGAAGCCAGACCTACAAGCTGCAGCCCGACATCATGACCATGGCCAAGGCGCTGTCCTCGGCCTATCTGCCCATCGCCGCGGTGATGATCAACAAGCGCCTCTATGACGGGATCAGCGAGCACACCGCCCGGCTCGGCAGCTTCGCCCATGGCTTCACCTATTCCGGTCACCCCGTCTGCTGCGCCGTCGCGGTCGAGGCGCTCAAGATCTATGAGGAGCAGGACATCCTCGGCCATGTGCGCGCCGTGGCGCCTCATCTCCAGCAGGGCTTGCGGCGCTTTGCCGACCAC
>DATFRE010000343.1:0-3485 GCA_035263545.1 Dongiaceae bacterium | reverse complement strand
GATGCCGATCATGAGGCCTCCGGCGGCGCTCAGCGACGCCAGGATGAAGCCGCGGCGGGAAAGCCCCGTCTCTCGGGAAAGAACGCCCATTTTCCCTCCTTCGTCTCGGTCCAGGGGTTGGTCCGGCGCAGACTTAGCCCTAGGCGAGCTCGGCCGCCCAGTGGATCGCCATGCGGATCCTGGGATAGGTCCCGCAACGGCAGATATTGGTGATGGTCGTGTCTATATCGGTGTCGCTGGGGTTGGGCTTCTCCTTGAGGAGCGCGACCGCGGCCATGATCTGGCCCGACTGGCAATAGCCGCATTGCGGCACGTCATGCTCGATCCAGGCGCGCTGCACCGGATGGGTGCCGTCGGGGGAGAGCCCCTCGATCGTCAGGATCTCGGCGCCGTCGATATCGCCGATCTGGACCTGGCAGGACCGGGTCGCCGCACCGTTGAGATGCACCGTGCAGGCGCCGCATTGGGCGATGCCGCAGCCATATTTGGTGCCGGTGAGCCCCAGTTCGTCACGCAGGACCCGGAGGAGCGGCGTCTCCGCCTCGATATCCAGCTCATGGCGCTGGCCGTTCACCGTGACGGCGGTCATGCTGCGCTCCCGCGGAAGCCCTCGGATACCCCATCCCTTGGGGTTATCTGGGCCGGAGCGGCGGCGCGGACCTATGTGATCTTAGCGCGAGTTATGCGTTCTTGCCGGAATGGCACGGGCGCGGCCTGCAGGAGCGGCGCCGCTACTTCTGCGTCCACTGCCCGTCGGCGCCCAGGAACCAGGTTCCCACCGGCGCCGATTGCCGGATCTGCTGGGCGTAGATCTGCTGCACGGCGTCGATCGGCACCTTGTCCGCCGCCGCCCGCTTCTCATAGACAGCGCGGCGATCGGCGTTCACTTTGTCGATCAGCCCGGCGACTTCGGTCGTGACCCTGCCACGGGCGACCGCGTAGCCGTCATAGCGCTCGCCCACGAGGCCGGCGATGCGGGGCGCATCCAGCAGCTTCGCGGACTGTGCCGCCGCACGCTCGGTGAGCACGAGCAGCGGCAGGGCCGCAAGCGCGAGCAGCAGGCGGCGCCGGTCCATCCGGCGAGCCGCCGGGTCAGAAGATGGGCTGGGTCTGGACATCTTCCTTCGCCTTCTCCTCGATGCGCAGGCGCACATCCGCATCGAGCTTGATGTTGAGGTTGATGGTGATGGGCTCCCTGGGTGCTTGGACCTGGACGGTCGGCGTGCAGGCAGTAGATGCGAGACTCAGCACAACCGCCGCGAGCAGCGCGGCGCAACTTTCAGCCTCGCGGCGATAAAGCTCTCGCTTCGTCAAGGTGCAACCCTCCTCGCCGCGCGGCGCAGCAAATCCTCCGCCGATCTTAGGCTCAGCATCGCGATATCGGCAAGGCGATCGAAATTGCTCTCCAGGCTGATGTTGAAGTTGAAGACCTGGCCCGACATGACTGCTGGGTTCCGGCCTTCCAGATGCAGCACCACCGTGCCCTCGCCGTTCTCCGCCTTGTCGAGGTCCAGCCCGAACTTGTCATAGTGGAAGTCGCTCAGCGCCTGGAGGGCGAGCTGCACCGATTCTCCCGCCTCGGTTAGCTGCTGCGGCAGGCTGCTGGGCTTGTAGCTCACCGTGCCGGGGCCTCGCGCCGCCAGCTTGCCGCCGCGGATGGCGAGCTTGCCGGCCTTGTAGGTAACGGGAATCTGCCCATCCAGTTGCCCGCTGCCGTTCAGCCCCTCAAGGCCGATCCGGGTGATCTCCGCGAGATCGACATGGTCCACCTTCAGGGTGGTGGCGATATCCGGCGCCCCCGGATCGAGGGTGAAGCTGCCGGCGGTGATCTCCCCGCCGGCGACATCCACGGCGATCCGGTCGAGCTTCAAGGCCGGCTTGGCCAGGAGCTGGCCGGTGAGGGCGAGCTTCGCCGGTGGCAGGCCGGGGGCGGCGATGGTGGCGGTGAGGCTCTGGCCCGCTGGCGTGGCCGGGGGCCATAAGCCGTTCAGCTTGATCGCGCCGTTGATGGCCTGGATGCGGGCATCGGGCGTCGTGAGGGCGAGATCCTTCAGGGTCAGGGTCAGATCCGGGGTCAGGGTTTTGGCGGTCCAGCGCAGCGTCCCGGCAATGCCGGCCGATCCGTCCACATCCTGCGCCAGCCCGGCCAGGCCGGGGACCAGATCGCCGGGCTGGAAGCCGCCCTGCTTGAAGGCGACGTGGGCGAGGGCGATCGTGGCATTGCCGCTTCCCTTGGCCAGATCATGGCTGCCCTTGGCCTGGAGTTTCGCCACGGTCTTGGTGAGCGTCTCTGCGGCGAGGGTGACATCGAGCGCCGTGCCCGCCAGCTGAGCGCTGCCGCTAAGCTTCATCGGCGCGACCAACACCGGCTTCTGCAGGTTTGCCAGCCGCGCGATGCTGAATTTCCCCGTCGTCTTTCTTGCCTGCCAGAGGAAATCCCCATCGACGCCCTGCAGCGTCCAGGGCAGGTCCCTGGGTGTCGCCGTGGCCTGGGCGATCAGGATATGAACCGCGCCATCGCCCTGGGGCTGCAGCTTCACGCTCTTCGCCGTCAGAGCTGCCGGCTTCTGCAGTCCGGTCACGGGTGCGGTCACCGTCGCGCTGAGGTTGCGCGCCTCCAGCGCGCCCTCCGCACCCGTGAGATCGGCGGTGACCACGGCCTTAACCGGGGCGCTGAGCCCGGCGATGGGCGCTGTGATCGTGGCGGCGAGACCCTTGGCGTCGAGCCTGCCCTCCGTCAGCGCGGCCGAACCGGTGAACTCGATCCGGGCAGGGCCGCTCAGCCCCGCGACCGGCGCCGTCACCGTCGCGCTGAGATTGCGCGCCTCCAGCGCCCCCGCCGTGCCCGTGAGATCGGCGGTAACCACCGCCTTGAGCGGGGCGCTGAGCCCGGCGATGGGGGCTGTGATCGTGGTGGCGAGGCCATTGGCGTCGAACCTGCCTCCCGTCAGCGTGGCAGAACCGGTGAGCTCGATCCGGGCGGGGCCGCTCAAACCTGCGACCGGCGCCGTGATCGTCGCGGCAATGCCGCTTGCCTTCAGATTGCCGCCCGCCACGGCGATGGTGGCGGAGAGCGTGGCCTCGTAGCGTCCACCCGGTGCCTGCAGGGAGAGATGGGCATCCTTGAGGCGGAGAGCGTCGATGCTAAGGCCCGCAAACGGCGAGGGGCCACCGCCGCCTGCGAGAAGCGGCCGGCCGGCAAGCTCGATCCCATTCTTGCCGAGAGCAAGCGTCGCATCCAGCCCGCCGATCTCGATCTTCACCAGATGCCCCGCCAGCAAGTCCCGCGAGCTGAAGGCGAGCGTCAGGGTCCGGGCCTTGATCGCGCCGCCCGCCAGCGAGACGTCATGAGCGCTGAGACTCTGGAAGTAAGCGGCGTCGACGGTGAAACTCGCCGGCCCCAGCCCCTGGCGCTCCAGCAGCCGCGCGGCGGTCCAGCTCAGCAGCTGGACACGCGTGAGCCAGAGGAGGATGACCAGCGCCGC
>DATFRE010000342.1:0-8372 GCA_035263545.1 Dongiaceae bacterium | reverse complement strand
TGGTCGCCGCCTCCGATCCCCGCTTCGTCTCCACCCTGGCACATATCACGAAGAAGCTGCGCAATGGCGACGATCTCTATCGCTACTACGTCGCCGATGATTTCGGTCTGCCGGAGACGGCCTTCACCATCTGCACCTTCTGGTATATCGACGCGCTCAGCGCCACCGGCCAGCGCGAGGAGGCCCGCCGGCTGTTCGAAGGCATGCTGGCGCGGCGCAATCATCTGGGCCTGCTCTCCGAGGATATCGATCCCAAGACCGGCGAGCTCTGGGGCAACTACCCCCAGACCTACTCGCTGGTCGGGCTCATCGTCTGCGCCATGCGGCTCTCGAAGAGCTGGGAGGAGGCGTTTTGGCGCGGCTGGTGATCGTCTCCAACCGGCTGGCGCTGCCCAACGAGAAGGGGGCGCGGGCGGGCGGGCTGGCAGTTGCGCTGCGCGAGGCCTTGGAGCGGCGGGGTGGACTCTGGTTCGGCTGGAGCGGCGAGACGACCACGGGGGAGACGCCGGCGCCCGAGCTGGTGACCGCGAAGAAGATCACCTATGCCACCATCGATCTTAATGCCGAGGACTACCAGGATTTCTACATCGGCTTCGCCAATGGCGTGCTCTGGCCGCTGTTCCACTATCGGGTCGGTCTCTCCAATTTCCGCCGTCCCGCCTATGAGGGCTATCAGCGGGTCAACCGTATCTTCGCCGAGAAGCTGGCCCCGCTGCTCCAGCCCGATGATCTGGTCTGGGTCCATGACTATCATTTCATCCCGCTGGCCGCCGAGCTGCGCCGTCTCGGTATCGCCAACCGCATCGGCTTCTTCCTGCACATTCCCTTCCCGGCGCCGGAGCTGCTGCTGACCCTGCCGGTGCACCGCAAACTGGTGGGCGATCTCTGCGCCTACGACCTCCTGGGCTTCCAGACCGAGGATGATGTGCGCGCGCTCGGCCGCTACATCACCGAGGAGGCGGTGGGGCGGATCGACGAGGACGGCGTGGCAGAGGTCATGAACCGCCATCCCCGCCTTGCCGCCTTTCCCATCGGGATCGATACCGAGGCCTTCGCCCATATGGCCGAGAAATCGGTGCACCGGCCCGAGACGCTTCGCCTCACTGGGAGCCTTGCGGGGCGAGATCTCGTCATCGGCGTCGACCGCCTCGACTACAGCAAGGGCATTCCGCAGCGTCTGGAGGCCTTCGGCGAGTTGCTGTCGCACTGGCCCGAGCATCGCTCGCGGGTCACCTTCATGCAGATCGCACCCGTCTCTCGCGGCGAGATCGCGCAATACCGCGCCCTCAGGCGCGAGATCGAGGGGCTCGCCGGCCGCCTCAACGGCAAGTTTTCGGAATTCGATTGGACTCCGGTGCGCTATCTCAACAAATCCTTCCCGCGCCAGGTTCTGGCGGGCTTCTTCCGCGCGAGCCGGGTGGGGCTGGTGACGCCGGTACGCGACGGCATGAACCTGGTGGCCAAGGAATATGTCGCCGCCCAGGATCCCGCAGATCCCGGCGTCCTCGTCCTCTCCCGCTTCGCCGGCGCGGCGCGGGAGCTGCGCGACGCATTGATCGTCAATCCCCATGACGTCGACGAGGTGGCGGCAGCGCTCCATGCCGCGCTTGCCATGCCCCGGGACCAGCGCATCGAACGCTGGCAGCGCATGATGACGGTGCTGCAGCAGACGACCATCGGAGCCTGGCGCGAGCGCTTCCTCGAAGCCCTCGAGGCAATGCCGGGCGGATGATGAGCAGATCCTGGGGTCCGTCTCGTCAGTCCTCTCGCTAATCGCTAAAGTAGAAGCCATTCACCACGGAGGTCACGGAGGACACGGAGAAGGTGTTAGCCTCGCGCTTACGCGCGGGAAGGATCGGCCAGCCTTTTCGATCTTGAGCTCCGTGGTGAATTCTGGTGCTGAGCGGCAGTTAGTTTTGGGGGATTGGCGATGGCAAAAGGGGTCAAAGGGCCGGCGCTGCTGGGAGATATCGGGGCGACGAATGCCCGCTTCGCGCTGCTCGATGCGACCGGCCTCATCAGTCGCATCCAGGTCACGACCTGCGCCCAGCATCCGGGGCTGGCCGAGGCGGCGGAGATCTATCTCAAGGAGATCGGCGCGCATGAGGAAGTCCGGGCGGCGGCCATCGACGTGGCCGGGCCCGTCTCGGGCGACCGAGTGGCCCTGACCAACCATCCCTGGGGCTTCTCCCAAGGCGAGCTTCGCCAGCGCCTCGGCCTCGACCATCTTTTGATCGTCAACGACTTCGCCGCCGCCGCGGCTGCCGCCCCGCATCTGGGCATGAGCGAGCTGGGCTGGATCGGCACGGGGCCGGCCCCCACGCTCTATGCGCCGGCGGCGACCATCGGGGTGATCGGTGCCGGCTCGGGCCTCGGCGTCGGCAGCATCCTGCCGGTGGGGGAGGGGCGCTGGATCGCGCTCGCCGGTGAGGGCGGCCATGTCTCCCTGGCCCCGGGGACCGAACGCGAGGGGCGCGTCTGGAACGCCATGCGCGAGCGCTTCGGCCATGTCTCGGCGGAGCGCGCACTCTCCGGCCCTGGCCTGGTCAATCTCTACAGCTTCCTCTCGGAGATCGACGGCAAGAAGGCCAAGCCCCTCAAGCCGGCGGAGGTGAGCGAGGGGGCGCTCGCCGGCACCGATCCCTACTGCCGGGAGGCGCTCGATATGTTCGCCGAGCTCCTCGGCAGCGTGGCAGGCGATCTCGCACTGACGCTGGGCGCTCGCGGCGGCATCTACATCGCCGGCGGCATCGTGCCTCGCTTCGGCGCCCATTTCCCGGGAGACAGATTCCGCACCCGCTTCGAGGGGAAGGGGCGTCTCAGCACCTTTCTGGTCAAGATTCCGACCTTCGTCATGCTGCATCCCTATCCCTCCTTCGTGGGCCTGGCGGCGCTGCTGCGCGGCACCTCGACCATCGCGGACTAGGCTTCCATGCCGCGACATATCGGAATCGTCGCCTGCTCCGCCGAAGGCGCTTCTCTCTGCTACCAGACCGTCTGCGTGGAGGGTGCTGCGCTCCTCGGGCCCCATGCCCATCCCGAGGTCTCGATGCACACGCCCTCGTTTGCCGACTACACGGCCTGCCTCTACCGCGGCGACTGGCAAGGCGTGGGGGAGCTGATGCTCGCCTCGGCGAACAAGCTGGCGAAGATCGGCGCCGATTTCCTGATCTGCCCCGACAACACCATCCACCAGGGGCTCCCCTATATTGAAGGGCGCTCGCCGCTGCCCTGGCTGCATATCGCCGAGGTCGCTGCGGCCGAGGCCGTCCTGCGCGGATACCGGCGCCTCGGGCTGACCGGGACCCGCTGGCTCGTCGAGAGCGAGGTCTATCCGGAGAAGCTCGCTGCCCACGGGCTGGAATGCCTGCGCCCGGGCGCCGCCGAGCGCGAGGCGACCAACCGCATCATCATGGAGGAGCTGGTCTATGGCGTCTTCAAGCCGGAGGCGATCGCTCACTTCCAGCGGGTCATCGAGCGCCTGAAGACGCAGGGTGCGGATGCCGTGCTGCTCGCCTGCACCGAGATCCCGCTGATCACGAACGATGCGAACTCGCCGTTGCCGACCCTTGATACCACGCGCCTCTTGGCGCGGGCGGCGCTCAGCCGGGCCTGCTCTGGCTAGCTAGCGGCGGCTGAGAAGAAACAGGCCCTGCTCGCCGAAGATATTCGCCCAGCGATAGGAACGGATCGGGGCGACGCGGCCCTGGCCATCGATGGCGATCGCCTGTTCGATAGCGATGCCCTCCGCGGCGCAGAACTGGTGGAAATCGCGGATGGTGCAGAGATGGATGTTGGGCGTCTGGTACCAGGCGTCCGGCAGGCAGGGTGTCACGGGCATGGTGCCCTGGGTCAGCAAATGCCAGCGCATCCGCCAATGCCCGAAATTGGGGAAGGAGACGATGGCGCGTCGCGCGATGCGCACGAGCTGGTCCAGCACGCCTTTCGGGTCGCGGGTTGCCTGCAGTGTCTGGGAGAGCAGGGCGTAGTCGAAGGCGCCGGAGGGATAGTCGGCAAGGTCGGTATCGGCATCCCCCTGGATGACGCTGAGCCCGATTCCGACGCAGGCGTTCACTCCGGCCTGGGAGAGCTCCATGCCGCGGCCGTCCACCTGCTTGAAATGCACGAGATAGTCGAGCAGCGCGCCGTCACCGCAGCCGACATCGAGCACCCGGCTGCGCGGGGCCACCATATCGGCGATGCGCTGAAGATCGACGCGGATGGCCCGCCCGTCCGAGGGAAGCGGCTCTCGCGCAGGGCTGTCCCGCGGCCCCGAATCCCTCGGCCCCGAATCCCTTGGCATGCCGGCAGTCACGCGATGCCGCGACGCTCGGCGGAGCCGGTGAGGAAGCCGCGAAGCGTTGCCTCGAACTCCGGCTCATCGAGCAGGAAGGCGTCATGGCCCTTGTCGCTCTCGATCTCGACGAAGCTCACATTGGCGGCCGCCGCGTTGAGGGCCTGCACCACGGCCCGGCTCTCCCGGGTCGGGAAGAGCCAATCGCTGGTGAAGGAGAACAGGCAGAAGCGCACCGGCGTGCCGCGGAACGCATTGGCCAGCACGCCGCCCTTCTCCGCCGCTAGGTCGAAGTAGTCCATGGCCCGGGTGATGTACAGATAGGAATTGGCGTCGAAGCGCTCGACGAAGCTCGAGCCCTGGTGCCGCAGATAGCTCTCGACCTGGAAATCGGCGTCGAAGCCGTAGGTGACCTGCTTGCGGTCCTGCAGCGTGCGCCCGAACTTGCGGTGCAGCGCCTGCTCCGAGAGATAGGTGATGTGGGCCGCCATGCGGGCGACGGCGAGGCCGCGGGCGGGATTGCGGCCCTGGAGCAGGTAGTCACCGCCGCACCAGTCGGGATCGGCCATGATCGCCTGGCGCCCGACCTCGTGGAAGGCGATGTTCTGCGCCGAATGACGCGCCGCCGCAGCGATGGGGACGGCGGCGAAGACGTTTTGCGGATAGGCCGCCGCCCATTGCAGCGCCTGCATGCCGCCCATGGAGCCGCCCGTGACGCAGAAGAGCTGGTCGATCTCCAGGTGATCGATCAGGAGCTTCTGGGCCCGCACCATATCGGCCACGGTGATGACGGGAAAGCCGAGGCCGAAGGGGCGGCCGGTCGCGGGATTGGTGTCGCGCGGCCCGGTGGTGCCCATGCAGCCGCCGAGCACATTGCTGCAGATGATGAAATAGCGCTCGGTATCGAGCGGCTTGCCGGGGCCGACCATCTGATCCCACCAGCCGGCGCGGCCCGTGACCGGATGCTCGCCGATCAGGAACTGATCGCCGGTCAGCGCATGGCAGACCATGATGGCGTTGGAGCGGGCGGCGTTCAGCCGGCCATAGGTCTGATAGGCGATCGTGAAGGGGCCGAAATCGACGCCGCAATCCAGCGGCATCGGCCTCTCCTTGCCGAACACCACCCGGTGGCCGGGAAGCGGCGCCTGCGCATCCAAGAGGCGCGTCTGCAGCGGGGTCATCTACTCTCGTCGGGTGGGGTCACGGCATTGAAAATCCAGGGGTTCACGGCCTTTCGCCGTACCCGCCGATAGCTAGGGAAGCGGGGGGCAGGCTGTCAATGTTTTCTTTGCTTTTGCCCGCCGCTGGAACTATCACTAGCCCCTCTTCATCTGCCGGGACATCCATGGCCGAGGCCAAGCCGACTCTCGACGCGTTGCGCGCCGAGATCGATGAGATTGACGATGAGTTGCACCGCCTGCTGATGAAGCGCGCGAAGGTCGCGCTCAGCATCGGCGCCGTCAAGAATTCCCATGGTCCCGAGGCTGGCGTCATGCGTCCGAGCCGCGAGGCGCGCCTGCTGCGCCGGCTCGCGGCCAAGGAGGATGGGCCGCTTCCGAAGGCGGTGATCATCCGTATCTGGCGCGAGGTCATCGGGGCCGTGCTGCGTCTGCAGGGCCCTTTCTCGGTGGCGGTCCATGCGCCGGAAGGGGCCGCCGCCGGATACTGGGATCTGGCGCGTGACCATTTCGGCAGCCTGACGCCGGCGACGGCCCATGACTCGCCGCAGCAGGTTCTTCATGCGGTGACCGCGGGCCGGGCTGCCGTCGGCATCCTGCCGCTGCCCGATGGCGGCGATCCCCAGCCCTGGTGGCCGATGATGCTGGCCAAGGATCCCAAGCACCCTAGGGTCGTGGCGCGGCTGCCCTTCGGCGCCGGCGATACGGTCCGCGGCGCGCCCATCGAGGCGCTGATCGTAGCCCAGTCCCCGCTCGAGGAGACGGGGCGCGACCGCAGCCTTCTGGTGGTCGAGGCGACCGAGGAGATGTCGCGCAGCGCCCTCGTCGCTGATAGCCGCGAAGCCAAGCTCGCCGCCACCGTGATCCAGAGCTGGCAGCCGCCCAGCGAGGCGGCGGTCTGGCTGCATCTCGTCGATGTGGAGGGCTTCGTGCCCTTGGGCGACAAGCGCCTTGCGCAGCTCAGCCGGCGCATGGGCAAGGGGCTGCAGCAGATCTGGCATATCGGCGGCTATGCGGTCCCGCTGAGCGCGGCCGAGCTCGGCCCCGGCCGCAAGGGATAGCCTCCATGGCCTTGAAGCTGCGTCCGGGCATCGAGGAGATCGCCCCCTATGTCGGCGGCGAGGCGTCGGTGCCCGGAATCGAGCGGCCGGCCAAGCTCTCCTCCAACGAGAACCCCCTCGGCCCGAGCCCCAAGGCGATGGCCGCCTTCCGCGAAGCTTCGGCCGATCTCCATCGCTACCCCGATGGCGGGGCGGAGCGGCTGCGCGCCGGGCTCGCCGGACGTTTCGGCCTCGAGGCGGAGCGGATCGTCTGCGGCAATGGCTCGGACGAGCTGATCGCCCTCCTGAGCCGCGCCTATGCCGGCCCGGGAGACGAGGTGCTGTTCAGCCGCCATGGCTTTCTCATGTACCGGCTCTCGGCGCTCGCGGTGGGGGCGAAGCCCCGCACCGCGCCGGAGGCCGATCTCCGCACCGATATCGAGGCGCTGCTGGCAGCGGTCAGACCCGAGACACGCATCCTCTATCTCGGCAATCCCAACAATCCGACCGGGAGCTATCTGACGGCGAAGGAAGTCAGCGAGCTGCGCCGGCGCCTGCCGCCGGAGGTGCTGCTCGTCATCGATGCGGCCTATGCGGAATATGTCGAGGCGGCGGATTACGAGCCCGGCGAGGCGCTGGTTCGGGCCGGCGACCATACGGTCATGCTGCGCACCTTCTCCAAGATCTATGGCCTGGCGGGCCTGCGCCTGGGCTGGGCCTATTGCCCGCCGGCGATCGCCGATGCGCTGAACCGGGTGCGCGGACCCTTCAACACCTCGGCACCCGCTCAGGCCGCCGCCCTGGCGGCCCTCGAGGATCGCGACCATGAGGCCAGGAGCCGGGCCCATAACCGCGTCTGGCGCGACTGGCTCGCGGGCGCGCTGACCGCCTCGGGCTATCGCGTCCATCCCAGCGTCGGCAATTTCCTGCTGGTCGAGTTCGCCGATGCCGATGCGGCCGATGCCTTTCTAAAATCCCGTGGCCTGATCATGCGCAAGATGGGGGCCTATGGCCTGCCCAATTGCCTGCGTATCACCATCGGCAGCGAAGCGGAGACCCGCGCCGTGGCGGCCGCCCTGGCGGAGTTCGCGGCCATGGCCCGGCCGCAGACGGCCGCCCGATGAGCGAACCGCTGTTTCGCCGGATCGCCCTCATCGGCCTCGGTCTCATCGGCTCCTCCCTTGCCCGGGTGGTGAAGCGCGAGGGCCTCGCCGGCCACATCGCCGGCCATGCTCGCACGCAGCGCACTCGCGACAAGTCCCTGGAGCTGGGCTTCCTGGACAGCGCGCATGAGACGCCCGGAGAGGCCGTCGCCGGCGCCGATCTGGTGGTGCTCTGCTCGCCGCTCGGCACCTATGCCGAGATCGGCGCGGCGATCCGCGAGCATCTCGCTCCCGGCGCCATCGTCAGCGATGTGGGCTCGGTCAAGCAGGCGGTGATCCGCGATCTGGGTCCGCAGATACCCGAGGGCGTCCATCTGGTGCCGGGCCACCCGGTTGCCGGCACCGAGCATTCCGGGCCCGAGGCCGGATTCGCCGAGCTCTTCCAGGGGCGCTGGTGCATCCTGACACCGCCCCCCGGCACCGACGAGGCGGCGCTTGCCCGCCTTGCGGAGCTCTGGCGGCGGGCCGGCAGCCAGGTCGAGATCATGGAGCCGGGTCATCATGACCGGGTTCTCGCCATCACCTCCCATCTGCCCCATCTCATCGCCTATACCATCGTCAGCACGGCGACCGACCTGGCGGATGCGACCCAGAGCGAGGTGATCAAGTTCTCTGCCGGCGGATTCCGCGATTTCACGCGCATCGCCGCCTCGGACCCCGTGATGTGGCGCGACGTCTTCCTCAACAACCGCGAGGC
>DATFRE010000341.1:0-5192 GCA_035263545.1 Dongiaceae bacterium | reverse complement strand
AGCGGATGAACCGAATCGGGGGCGGCGACTCGGCGCGGAGCCTATCAGATAGTCCTTGACTTTCCGATCTTAAACCCTCATTTGAGCGGCCAGTTGCCGCTCGCGATCGCGCGACGCGCTCCCCGCCCAAGGCAAAGCCCTCCCGGCCGGGACGCTGCATTCCGAGACAAGCCGGCCAACCCAGGGCTTCTCCGCCGCGCGGGAAATTCCCCAATCTGAACTGCTCTCTCCGCGGCAATTCGGCTGCGCGCGAGGGCTTTGCCTAATGACGCCGGGCACTCCCCATCGCCGGAGGCGATGGATCCTGCCCGGCCATCGAAACAGAAAGACATCATCATCTTGACCATTCGTTTTTCCGACCTCGCCCTCATCGAGCCGATCCAGCGCGCCCTCAAATCCGAGGGCTATGACGCACCGACGCCGATCCAGGCCGAGGCCATCCCTCATCTTCTCGCCGGCCGCGACCTGCTGGGCATCGCCCAGACGGGCACCGGCAAGACCGCGGCCTTCGGGCTTCCGCTGCTGCAGCGCCTGTTCCAGGAGAAGGCACCAGCCGGCCCGCGGTGCGCGCGCTCCCTGATCCTGACGCCCACCCGTGAGCTCGCGATCCAGATCGCGGACTCCCTCAGGAGCTATGGCCGCAACCTGCATCTGCGCATGGCGCTGGTCTATGGCGGCGTCGGCCAGAGGCCCCAGGTCGATGCGCTGGCCCGCGGCGTCGATATCCTCGTCGCCACCCCGGGCCGGCTCATGGATCTCATGGGCCAGGGCCATGTGAAGCTGGACAAGGTCCAGATCTTCGTCCTCGACGAGGCGGATCGCATGCTCGATATGGGCTTCATCCGCGATATCCGCCGCATCGCGGCGACGCTCCCCAAGCAGCACCAGTCGCTGCTCTTCTCCGCCACCATGCCTGGCGACATCGCCGAGCTCGCGGAGAGCATGCTCCGCGATCCCATCAAGGTGACGGTGACCCCGGTCGCCTCCACCGTCGAGCGCATCGACCAGAGGGTCTTTTTCGTCGAGCCGGCCAAGAAGCGCGCGCTTCTGGCCGCGATGCTGGAGGATGCCGCCATCGGCCGGGCGCTGGTCTTCACCCGCACCAAGCACGGCGCCAACAAGCTGGCGCGCCAGCTCGCCGAAAGCCGCATCGGCGCCGATGCCATCCATGGCGACAAGACCCAGGGTGCCCGCCAGCGGGCGCTGGCGGATTTCCGCAGCGGACGCACCCGCGTGCTGGTGGCGACCGACATCGCGGCCCGTGGCATCGATGTGGACGGCATCACCCATGTGATCAACTACGAGATCCCCAACATGCCGGAGAGCTATGTTCACCGCATCGGGCGCACTGCGCGCGCGGGCGCCAGCGGCACGGCGCTCTCCTTCTGCGGCCCCGAGGAGCGCGGCTATCTCCGCGACATCGAGCGGGTGACCCGCCGGACGCTGACGGTGGTGAAGGATCATCCCTTCGTCGCTGCGCCCGGCCTGCCGGCCAATGACGCCGAGGCGCCGCAGGAAGCCCCCCGTGGCAAGCAGGGGAGGGGCCCCCGCAATTTCCGCCGTCACCGCCGGGGCCGGCGCCCGAATGGCGGTCATGGGGGCGGCTCTCGCCACGGCCAGCGGGCGGCCTGATCCAGGTCAATGCAGCAGGAGGGCCGCTCAGGCTCTCCTGCTGCATGACCACCGACCCCCACGCCCGGCGGGAGCGCCAAGTCCCGCGCTATACCAGCTATCCCACCGCGCCGCAGTTCCATGCCGGCATCGGGGCCGAGAGCTATCGGCGGTGGCTCGGCGGGCTCGATCCGGCCGCACCCGTCTCCCTCTATCTCCACGTCCCCTTCTGCCGGCGGCTCTGCTGGTATTGCGGCTGCAACACCCATGTCGCCTCGCGCTACCGGTCCGTAGCGACCTACCGCGACCTCCTGCTGGCGGAGATCGATCGCGTCGCCGCGGCCCTGCCGGCAGGGCTGCGGGCGAGCCGGATCCACTGGGGCGGCGGCACGCCGACCATCCTTTCGCCGGAGGATTTCCTCGCCATCCATGCCAGGCTGAGGCGCCATTTCGACATCGGCCCTGAGAGCGAGATCGCTATCGAGATCGATCCACGGGTGCTGGACAAACCCATGGTGGCGGCGCTCGCCGAGGCGGGGGTCCGGCGGGCGAGCCTCGGCGTGCAGGATTTCGACCCGGAGGTGCAGCGCGCGATCAACCGCTGGCAGCCCTATGAGAGAACCGCAGCCGCGGCCGAGGCGCTGCGGGAAGCGGGGATCGGCAATATCAACCTCGATCTCATCTACGGCCTGCCGCACCAGACCCTGGCAAGCCTGCTTCGCACCATCGATCTTGCGTTTGGCCTCGCGCCGCAACGTATCGCCCTCTTCGGCTATGCCCATGTGCCGTGGCTGAAGCCTCATCAGCAGCTTCTGCCCGCGGCCGATCTCCCCGGCCCTGCGGCGCGCTGGGACCAGGCCATGGGTGCCGCGGAGCGCCTCCAGGCGCTGGGCTATGACTGGATCGGCCTCGACCATTTCGCGCTGCCCGGGGATGACATGGCGGAGGCGGCGCGGACAGGCCGTCTCCGGCGCAATTTCCAGGGCTACACCACCGATGATGCCGAGACGCTGCTCGGCTTCGGCGCGTCCGCCATCGGCTGGCTGCCCCAGGGCTATGTCCAGAACATCACCGAGGTCAAGGAGTGGGAAGCGGCAGTGGGCGGCGGCGATCTTCCCATCGCCCGCGGCATCGCCCTCGATGACGACGATCGCCTGCGCCGCCTGGTGATCGAGCGGCTGATGTGTGATCTCGAGGTGGACCTCGGCGCCTCGACGCGCGCCTTCGGCGAGACCGCCGTTTTTTTCGCGCCTGAGCGCAAGGCTCTCGCCGCTCTGGCTGCCGAAGGGCTGATCGAGATCGAGGGCGAGCGGATCCGGCTGACCTCCGAGGGGCGGCCGTTGATGCGCTTGGTGGCCGCGGTCTTCGATCGCTATCTCGCCGCTTCGGCCGGCCGCCACGCCGCGGCCGTTTGAGGGCGCGGCGGCGCGCCGCAAGCAAGCTGCCCGATCTCGGCCACGGCTCTCGAGCTGAAGCCGATGGGTCGCCTTCTCTCAGCCGTCATGGTCTCCCCGGGCTTGACCCGGGGAGAAGGCCGACCATCCACGAGTTTCTCTGCAGCCTAGAACGACATCTGACCAGGTTTATCGGCATTTCGGCACGCGGAGACGGCCCCAGACGTGGATGCTCGGGCCAAGCCGGAGCATGACGGGAAGAGGGTACCGATACGAGCGATCCCAGGTGCCGACTGGTGGCAAGAAGGCGGCGGGGTTCTGCTCCGCCCTGCCCTAGCCGCTCTGGTGGATCGCTTCCCCCGATCCCATATCTGGGGCCGGTTTCAGCTTCAGAGGTGAGGGATCGAGCGATGCTGGATGGCGTGACGTTCCTGCGTGACGAGTTTGGGGGCGATGGGGAGAGAGCAGTTTCGCCCGCGGCGGAAGGGCCGCTGGCCGAGGCCGAGATCCTCGATGCCTATTCCCGCGCGGTCATCGGCGCCGTCGATCTGGTCGGGCCCGCGGTCGTGCATATCCAGGTGACGGGCGCGGCTGGCGGCGCCGATGCGCAGGCGCGCGGTGGCAGCGGCTCCGGGGTCGTCGTGGCGCCCGACGGGCTCATCCTCACCAACAGCCATGTGGTCCATGGCGCCAGCGCGATCTCCATCGCCACCCAGGACGGGCGGCGCCTGCCGGCGCGTCTTTTGGGCGACGACCCGGATACCGACCTCGCCCTCATCCGCGTCGATGCCGCGGTCACCCTGCCGGCGGCCAAGCTCGGCGATTCACGCCGGCTCAAGGTCGGCCAGCTCGTGATTGCGATCGGCAATCCCCTCGGCTTCGAATGCACCGTCACCGCGGGAGTGGTCAGCGGCCTCGGCCGCTCCTTGCGCGCGCGCTCGGGCCGGCTCATCGACGACGTGATCCAGACCGATGCCTCTCTCAATCCCGGCAATTCCGGCGGGCCGCTGGTGACCAGCGCGGGTGAGGTCGTTGGTATCAACACGGCGGTCATCATGGGTGCCCAAGGCATCTGCTTCGCCGTCGCCGGCAATACGGCGCGCTTCGTCCTCGGCCATCTCATCCGCTATGGCCGGGTCCGGCGCAGCGTCATCGGCATCGCCGGCCAGCAGACGGCGATCCACCGGCGCGTCGCCCGTTTCCACGGCCTCGACCAGGCGAGCGGCGTCCGGGTCGCTGGGCTCGAGCCCAACGGTCCCGCGATCCGCGCTGGGCTCGAGGTCGGCGACATCCTGGTCGGCATCGACGGCAAGCCGGTGAGCGGCGTCGACGATCTCGTCCGCCTGCTGACGGAGGACCAGGTCGGCCGCGCGACGGAGCTGGCGTTTCTGCGCGGCACCGAGCTGAAGCGGCTGGCGGTCCTGCCGGTGGAGCGCCGTTCTTAGCTGGACGGGAGGTCCGGCAGCACTACGCCCAGCAGCACGGCGGCATAGTGGCAGCTTGCCGCGGCGAGCACGAAGCCGTGCCAGATGGCGTTGTGGTAGCCGAGCCTCCGCCAGAGATGGAAGATGACGCCGAAGCTGTAGAGCATCCCGCCGGCGAGGAGGAGCATGATCGCTGGCCAGGTGACGGATTCGGCGAGCGGTGCGCGCGCCAGCAGGATGCTCCATCCAAGCAGGAGATAGGCCGCGAGCTGCAGCCGCTCATAGCGCCGCGGCCAGGCGAGGGCGAGCCCGATGCCGGCCGCCGCGGTCAGCCAGACGAAGCCCAGCATGCCCCAGCCCCAGGCGCCGCCCATCCGGACCAGCAGGAAGGGCGTATAGGTGCCGGCGATCATGGCGAAGATGGCGGCATGATCGAACCGCCGCAGCAACTCCTTGCGTGCCGAGGGCGCGGCCAGGTGGTAGAGCGCCGAGCAGGTGAGCATGGCCACCAGCCCCACGGCATAGACCGCGGTGGCGATGACGAGGCGGGCTTCTCCCCGCAATGCCGCGAGATAGAGCAGAGCGAGCGCCGCGCCGATGCCGAGCCCGATGCCGAGGAGATGGATGCAGCGGTCGGCGATTTCCTCCTGCCGGCGATAGCGGTGATAGGCGGGCGGCACTTCCGTCATGTCGCCGGCCTCACGCCTTCTCGTGGGCGAGCGCGGCGCGGGCGGCCTTGATCTGGCGCTTGAGCTCGGCGCTG
>DATFRE010000340.1:0-8738 GCA_035263545.1 Dongiaceae bacterium | reverse complement strand
TCCTTGAGGGCCGTTACGGTGCCGCTCGTGGGGCTCGTGGTCGTGGCGCTGTCGCTGAGCTGCAGATTCGCATAGACGTAGGTGATACCGGAGGGCTGCTTGATCAGGAGCTGCACCGACTGCTCGCTCAGGGTGTTCGCCTGCATCGGCCGGTCGAAGGCGATCACCAGGCCGTCGGCCCGCAGGCGATCGAAGATGTCCTTGTTCTTGACCATGTCGATCGTCGCGCCATGGGGCCAGTTGATGCCGATGATGCGCGGCAGATCGAGCGCCTGGGCGGCGGGGCCTTGCGGACCTGTCGGGCCCGTGCTGCCCGTCGCACCGGTGGCACCCGGCGTGCCCGGCAGGCTGGCTCCGGTCGCCCCGCCCGGGCCGGTGGGCCCGGTGGGTCCCGTGGGCCCGGCCGAACCTGAGCCTCCGGGTCCGGTCGGCCCGGTGGGGCCCGTGGCACCGGTGGCACCGGCGGGACCCGGCGGACCCTGCTCGCCCTTGCCGCCTTCCTTATGCTCCAGCAGGCATTGCACCGCCTCGGCCAGCAGCGTCGTGCTCGGCAGCAGCCGGCGGCCGAGAAGATTGTCGATGACGGCTTTGGTCAGCGCATCGCCCCAGTGATAGGACTCGATGGTGGCGAGCACGATCTCGTCGCCCGGGGCACAGCAGGGACAGCCCTCGAGGGAGCTGCGCAGGATATCGGCGCAGCCCTCGTCCTCGATGCCGAGCACCGCGACGCCGCCCGGCTGGGTCGCGCCAGAATAGGCCACGTAGAGATGCATGTCGTCGGCATCGAGCGCCATCTGCTGTGGCGTCGTGCCTATCTTCTCGGCGTTGCCGGCGGCGGGAGAGACATTGGTTGCGACCCGCTGCACCGAGACCGGCTGCACCCAGCCCGTCGCATCGGGATCGGCCTCCAGCACGTAGAGCCAGGAACCCGCGGGCGAGAGCAGGGCGCCGATCGGCGGATGGGCAAGAGCCGCGAGCGGGGAGCCGATCGGCGTGATACGATCGCCCGGCGCGGCCGCATCCGGCTTCGCCGTCACGAGATAGACCGTCTTGGCTGCGGCATCGACCACCGCGAGGATATCGCCGCCGGTAGTGGAGGCAGCAGCAACGGCGCTGGCAAGCGTCGTGCCGCCGGTGCCTATCTGAAGAACTACGGTCGAAAGATCGCTGGCCTTGATCGCTGCGACTTCCGAGGCCCCCGCGCAGGCGACATAGACATGGGCGCCGTCCGGGGCGGCCGCGAGCGCGCTCGGCTTGTTGGCGACGCTGACCTGGGTGGGTGCGGCGGGGCTGCCGGGGCTGGTGATGTCGGTGCCCCAGACGAAGACCTTCGAGGTCGTCGGGCTCGCGGCATAGAGCCGGCCATCGGTGGCCGTGGCGAGCGCAAGTGCACCGGCGCCGACGCCGGTCACGGTCAGGGTCTGCACCGGTGCGGCAGCGAGATTCGCCGTCTTCAGCACCTGGATCTGCGGATCGGGCCCGCCGCCCGAAGGTGCCAGAGCGACGAAGGCGAACTGCCCATCCGGCGACAGATCGAAATCGAGCGCAGCAGTTCCCGCGAAGGAGATGCTCTGCTGGATGCTCTGATTGTCGGTATCGATCGCCACCAGCATGGCGGGGCTTTCGCCCTTCAGGATATAGGCGCGTTTGCCGGCGGCATCGATGCGCACGCGGGTCGCCTTGTCGATGGCGACAGTGCAGTGCCAATTGAGGCCGATGCCGATCTGCAGCGGATCCTTCGGGATGCGATCCAGCAGCACGCCGAAGTCGTAACCTTCGACGATGCGGTTCGGTAGGCAGTCGGCATCGCCCGTCCCGCAGCCCTCGAAGATCGCCGGGACCTCCTCCGCCGGGCATTCGGCATAGCGCAGCACGATCTCCAGCCGGTGCGAGATCTTGGGATCGAGCACCGCATCCTTGCCGTTCTTCTCCTGCCAGAGCTTGAGCACCGCGGTGCGGAAGTCGAAGACCTCCTCATGGCGCACCAGGATCTCCCGGCCGCAGCAATCGACGGCGGCACCCGGCGCGATCACGACATACTGGGTCTGGCAGGCCGGCGTCTTATGCTCATGCACCTTGAGGCCGCAAACCGTGCCCCAGCCATGCAGAAGCTGCACATGGCGCCGATCCTTGCCGAGGAAGTAGCGCTGCTCGTCGAGGAAGTCGCGCGCCTCCATGATCTTGCCCGGGAAGAAGGTGTTGCGGCCGAGCTGCGGTATCTCGCACTCCGGGCAATGGCCCTTCACGATCCCCATGTTACCGTCCGCCATCTCAAATCTCCCTGTCAGGCAAGCCGGGTATCCACGCCCAGGCGAAGGCCCGGGCGAAGCCGGAAGCGCGATGTCCCGGGTCCCTGTCGCGGACCCAGGCGGTTCTCCTCGCCAAGCACCGCCTCGCCCAGCACCGCGGGCTGGCTGCGCTTGCCGATGACGCTGTCGATTCCGATGACGCTGTCGACGCCGATGCAGGATTGCCGGCCAACGACGAAGCGCGGCTTCACCAGGCGCAGCATCGCCTGGGTATGGGCCGGCTTCGCCATCTCGACGATGCTTTGCAGCGTCATCTCATCGGCGGCGCTGAAGCCTCTCGGCAAGGTCGCGTAGACCGTGAAGCGATGGGCGAAGGCGTCGAAGGGATCGGTCAGCGGATCGCCGGTATCAACGAGCTGGAACTGGCCGATCTCGGAATAGACGTCGAGTTGCAAACGCTTGACGATTTCCGGGCCCCAAAGGGCGGAGCGGCCACCGAGCCGCGCGCTGCCCAGATTCAGCCAGCGCCGGAGCTTGAAATGCTCCAGGATCCGCGGTTCGATCCCGGTGAAGAGCTCGATATGGAGCTTGAGGCCGGCAAGCGTGCCGCGCAGCCGGTAGAGGCGATAGGCATTGGCCACGAGGCGGCGGCGCCGCGCCACGCTCCAGTTGTGCTGCAAGGCGAGGCCCAGCCAGCCCGCGAGCCAGTCGAGAAAGTCAGGGGTGAAGTCGCCGACGGGGCTCGCCGGGGTGGCGCGCGGGTCGAAGCGGGCGGCGATATGGCCGATCCGCCGGCCCGCCTCGTCGCGCTGGCTGTCGAAGATCGCCAGCAGCCGGTCGGTGAAATCGCCGCCGACGGGATCCTCGGCATAGATCGCCGGCAGGAAGCGGCGCGAGGTCCGCCGCGGCCAGTCGAGATCGATGCTGTCGATGGCGGGGGTATCCGCGCCATCGCTGCCGAAGGTGAGGCGCAGCCAAAGATAGCGGCCGGGATCGCTGCGCACGAGGCAGTCCCAGCGGCCGTCCGAGGTGACGCCCGCGACCGGGGTCGTGACCCAGCGATCCTCCGTCAGCGCCGTCACCTCATCGCTGCTGAGGATGACCTCTGAGGTCGTCGTCGCAATGGCGAGACTCGTGCCGAAGGGCAGCGAGAGGCGGAGCCGGATATGGCCCCATTGGCAGCGCGGCGTCAGGGAATCCAGTGCCTCGCTGCGGAAGACGCCACCGGTCTGATAGGCGATCAGATTGTCGGTGCGCATGACGCAAGGCTGCTTGGCCGTGCCGAGGATGGGATTGCCATCGGGATCGAAGGCCAGCACGGGGCAATTGGCGGGTATCGTCGGCAGCGGCTCCGGCGTCAGGCAGCGGCCGGCCGGGTCGCGCCGGATGCGGCAGGTGAGGCCGGAGATGCGGTCGGAGATGTAGATCACGCCATTGCCGTCGACGGCGACCGCCACGGGCTCGAAGCGGTCGGCGATGGCCGATTTCTGCCCGACCCGCTCGAGGAAGCGGCCCTTGCGGTCGAGGACGACGAGATCGGGCTGGCCCTCCTGGATGATGTAGAGGCGTCCCTCGGGATCGCGGGCGATGGCCGTCGGCTTCGCCAGCGCCGGATTGTCCTTGCTCACGCCATCGACCGCGCGCAGCCAGCGCCCGCGGGCATCGAAGAAATGCACCAGGCCATTGGCATGGTCGCTGACGAAGGCATGCCGGTCGGGCGCCAGCGCGATGCCCCAGGGCTCCCAGCATTGCGGCGGGAAATCGAACCCGCCGGTCTTGACCCCGGTGACGGGATCGACCGCCGGCACGCCCTCGGCGGGCGAGATGCGCCAGCGCTTGGCCAGCTGCGTCACCGTGAAGGGACCCCAGAGACCGCGCAGCGCCAGGCTGTCGAGGGCGAAGACCTGGACGCGGCGATTGCCTGTATCGGCGACGTAAAGCTCGTGATGGCAGGAGATCGCGATGCCCCGCGGCTCATGGCAAGGGCGCGGCTTGTGGCCGGGGCCGCCGATGCAGGCCAGCGCGTCGAATTGCTCGTCGCAGGGATTGTAGCGTCTGACATGAGCGCCTTTGCCATGCAGCAGATAGATGCGGCCCTCGCAATCGACCGCGAGACCCACCGGCAGGGTCAGCCCGCCGAAATCCCCCGTCGCCTCGGTCAGCGGCCGGGGCGGACCAGGAAGCTGGGTCAGGCGGAGCGCATCCTTGCCGATGGCGACGCGGTCGAGCAGATCCGCCTGCCAGCCGGGCAGCGGCGCCAGAAGAAGCGAGCCTGGGCGGCCGGCCGGCATCAGGAGCCCGACGTGGTCGCATAGGCGACCGTCACGTCATGGTCGGTGCTATAGACGAGCTCCCCCGGGCAGATGGGCACGTCGCGGCCGAAAAGCCCGGGCTCGCCATCGAGATAGATGACGAGCTGTCCGTCGGCGATCCGCGCGACGCCGGGGGTCGCGAGGATGATGCGATAGACATCGGAGAAGAAAATGGTCCCGCCGAAGGGCCATCCGGTCCCGTCCGATCCGCCGCTGAGGGGTGAGAAGAACGCGTTGAGGACGCTCTGGACATCGCGCTGTACGGCGGCGAGCTCGCCGGCCGGGGCGACGATCAGCTGCACTGATATGCGCACCAGGTGATAGGTCGGGCCGGTGACATGGACCTCGGTGGTGAGCAGGCGATGCTGGTCGAGATAGGCGCAGACCGCGGCCAGCGTCGCCGCATTGGGCAGCGGGTTAGGCGTGTCGCCGTCCGGCACGACGATCACGGTCACCGAGCCGGGGATGCTGGCGCCTGGATAGCTCGGATGGGTGAGGGGAAGCGCCTTGGCCCGGCGCACCCGCACCGTCGGCGTCGCAATCGCCATGGTCTCGAAATCATCGGTCGTGACCGCGCGCCCCTTGCTCTTCAGCTCCGCCGGGGCGCGGAGCTTCGCATCTTCGACGCTCTCCTCATCGCTGCCGCTATAGGCGGGGAAGGGATTGGTGGCGCTGTCGACGCCGGGAAGATAGGTCTGGATCGCGGTGATGGTCCCAGCCCCCACCATGCCCTGGCTGCCGCCGCCGGCCATATAGATCCGGGCCACCACATTGCCTGCCGTGGGGCCACCGAAGGCCGCGGCGATGCGGCCGTGATGGCCATTGCCGAGGGTGATCGCGCCGATATTGCGGTCGCAGACGAAATGCGGATCCTCGGGGCCAGAGGCGTCGAAATCATCGACCTCCTGCCAGGCGAGCGAGCCTTGGCCCTCATCGATCTCGAGCTGCACACCATAGACCGTCACCTGCCGGCCATAGGCGCCGGCAATGGTCCGGGGCTGATCGAGAGTGACGATGGGCGTATTGGCCACGGCATAGCTCTGACTGGGCCGCCCGTTGGTGCGGCCCAGCACCTCGTCGCGATAGGTGACGGCCTGAAGCGCGAGCGTGGTGTTGGTCAGCAGGCTGTCGATGCGCGGCGAGAGCTCGTAATTGCTGGCAGCGAGGCGGCAGCGGATCCAGTAAAGCGAATCCGGAATCGATCCGATGACGGCTTTCTTCACCTGGGCGCCGGGTCCCTGGAAGACGATATGCCCGTCGCGCGCCAGCGCTCGCGTCCCGTCGGAAACCAGCGTCAGCGGCTGCCAGTTCGCGGAGTCCCAGTATTCCCAAGCCAGCGTCGCCGCCACTGGCAGCACGCCCAGCGCCAGCCCGCCCGAGCCGCCGTTGCAGCTCAGCGGTGCCAGCGGCTCGTCCTGCGCAGGCAGGTAGACCGCGAGATCCACATTCTCACCGGTGAAGGCGACGGCGGAATCGAAGCCCAGCAGCAGGGCGCTGCCCTCCTTCGCCCGCTGGCCGAAGGGGTAGTACCACTGGCCGCCGATGGCGTTGCGGCTGGTGACCACGGAATAGCCGAAGCCGTCGAAGCATTGGAGCTGCTTCAGCTGCGCGCCGAGGACGACAAAGGCCGTCTGAGTCTCGAAGACCAGCGGTCCGCTGCCGCCCTGGGCCGCGATCTGGGTGCCCTGAGGCACGATGACGGAATCGATGTCGGGGCGGGTGACGGTGAAGGTGATGTCCGCCCGGGCGGGCACGGCCGGCTTCTGCTCGATGCCGAGAAGCTGCAGGAACTTGATGTAGTTGCGTTCCGGCACCTGATTCAGGCGATAGATCATCAGGTCCGTCATCCAGGCGAAGAGCTGGACGAGGGTGATGCCGGGATCGCTGTCGTTGAAATCGGTCCATTCCGGGGCGTAGCGCGCGATCAGGGTGAGCGCCTCGGCATAGATATCGGCGAAAGCGCGGTCGTCGAGATTGGGTGCCTGTAGCGGCATGGCTCAGCCTTCCTGCCCTTCGGTGATGTAGAAGGGGTAGACCAGATTGCCGACGGCGTTGTTGGCCCTGAGGCGATAGTCGATGTCGATGAACATCGTCGCGGGGGAGTCGGCCGCGGCCTCGACCCGGACGTCGATGACGTCGATGCGCGGCTCGTATTCCACCAGGGCCTTGCGAACCTGATGGGCGATGCCGCTGCGCGAGGCGGGCGTGTCGTCGGCGAAGACGAAATCATGGATGCCGCAGCCGAAATCCGGGCGCATCTGCCGCTCGCCGCGCGCCGTCGAGAGGATCAGCCAGATGGAGCGCTGGACGTCCTGCTCGGCGCTGACCCAGTCGAGGCCGCCGGCACCATTGACGCGGATGGGAAAGGCCCAGCCGGTGCCGAGAAAGTCGCGCGATGTGGGTGTCTCTCTTGTCATCCTGGAAGCTTCGAAACGATGTCCTGGAGCATGCTGACGACGTCCTGCAGCTTGTTGACGGTGTTCTGCAGCGCGGCCGTGTCCTGGGAGCTGCCGAGCCCGGGAAGGGTGATGGCGTCGATGCCGGCTATTTCCAGCAGAGGCTGCACGAGGTTCAGCACGTTGCTGATGGGTCCCATGGAGTTGTTCATGTGATCGGCGCTGGTCTGGGCATTTTCCTGGGCGCATTGCAGGGCCTTGACGAGCTCGTCATTGCCGGCGGCCTGGGCGGCGTTGATCTGCAGCGAGAGCCCGCTCATGAGGGCGAGGATCGTCTTCAGCTGGCCGAGCAGGCAGTTGAGGATCGAGATGATCAGCATCAACAGGTCCTTGATGAAGGGGAACAGGTTGGCGCCGATCAGGATGCCGAAGCAGGGCAAGAGCTTGGCAGCGGCATCGATGAAGTCCGAGACCGCCTGGACCGGCGGCGATGGCGGGACCTGGGTCAGGCCCTTGATGATGTCGATGAGCGGCTTCAGCAGCGCCAGCACCTTCACCAGGCACTCGATGCTGGCGAGGAAGGGCGCGATCTGAAGGATCAGGCTGAAGCTCATGGAGCAGTCGGTAGGGATTCCCTTGGAGATATCGGCGAAGGCATGAAACTCGCCGCCGGTGGGAAGCGTCAGCTTCATGGGCGTCGGTTTCGGCAGCGAGATCGCTTCGCAGCTCGGCAGGTCGAACATCTTCTGCAGATCGGCGGAGATGGGAATGTCGAGCGTCGGCATCGCCCATCTCTCAGATCGGATTGTTGTTGGGCGAGACCACCCGGCGCCAGCTCTGGTTCGGTCCCAGGAAGCTGATGGTCCCGCCCTCGATCTCGAGCAGCGCTGCCGCCTTCAGGTGGATCTTCCCGTTCGACATGGTGATGACGTTGCCGTTGGCGTCCTCGATGGTGATGGCGCCGGCCCCGGAGTTGCCAGGCGTCGAATCGAGAAAGCGGATGGTGTGTCCGTTGACGGAGCGGAACATGCGCTCGTGCTGGTTCGTCGAGGGCGGCGTGTCCTGCCCGTTCCAGGTGAAGCCGATGACATAAGGCTGCTCGACATTGTCGTTGAGGAAAGCGACTAGCACCTCGTCGCCGATCTCGGGCATGAACCACGCGCCACGCTTGTTGCCGGCCATGAAGCTCACCACCGGGGCCCAATAGCTTTGGGCAAGCCCGGTCAGGATCGTGAGATTGACCAGGATGCGCCCCTGCATATCGGGATCGTTGACATCCAGAACCACGCCGACGGTTACGCCCTTCGCCTTGCTCATGCTCTGCCTGCCTCGCTACTTCTCGGGTTGCTCGCGATGCGCTCTGAAGGTGGTGCGGTAGCCCTGTTCGTTGATGGTGTGGGTCGTCTCCTTGATGAAATACTGGCCGTCGAAGGGCTGGCCCGTGCCGCGGATCACCATCACCCGCCCGCAGCGCAGATCGGGCAGGCCCACCGTCGCGCCATTGGCATCGATCAGCTCACGTTGGCGCTGCTCCAGGATCTTCTTGGCGCGGTCCGTCGCCTGGGCCGGGGTCTGGATCGCCTCCTCGACGACGACGTCCTCGCGGTTGGCGGCGCGGGCAACCGCGCGCAGATCGGCATTGATGTTCTTGATGTCGTCGAGAGTCGCCTTGCCTTCGATCGGCTTCTTGGCCTTGCGATCCCAGCCGCGCACAGTGACGCTCTGGAGCTGACGCGCCGTGGCATAGGTCGGGTGGAAGCTGGCCAGCGACTTGCCCCATT
>DATFRE010000339.1:0-15672 GCA_035263545.1 Dongiaceae bacterium | reverse complement strand
GCCTCGGCCTCCTTGGTCATGTGGTGGCTCTCATGGACGGGTCGGATGAACAGGTTGCAGAAGAATCCTACCACCAGCAGCCCCGCCATCAGATACATGGTGATGTTGTAAGCATCCGCCTTGGGCACCCCGTGGGCGATGTTGTACTCGCGGATGTAGTTGACCAGCACCGGACCCAGGATGCCGGCCACCGACCAGGAGGTGATCAGCAGGCCGTGGATGGCCCCGACATAGCGCGTGCCGAACATGTCGCGCAGATAGGCGGGGATGTTGGAGAAGCCGCCGCCATACATGCTGAGGATGATCACGAAGCAGAGGACGAAGAGCGGGATGCTTCCCAAATCGCCTGCCGTCGGCACGATGGCATAGAGCAAGGTGCCGAGAGCGAAGAAGCAGAAATAGGTGTTCTTGCGCCCGATGTGATCGGAGGTCGAGGCCCAGAAGAATCGCCCGCCCATGTTGAAGAGGCTCATCAACCCGACGAGGCCCGAGGCCGCCACCGCGGTTATGCGGCCGGGGAACATCTCCTGGCTCATGGCGGAAGCCTGGCCCAGCACACCGATGCCGGCGGTCACATTGAGGCAGAGCACGGCCCAGATGAGCCAGAATTGCGGCGTCTTCAGTGCCTGGTAGACATAGACATTCTGGTTGGTGATGAGCTTCTTCGGTTGAGCCGGCGGGACATAGCCCGCGGGCAGCCAGCCCGCCGCCGGGATGCGCACGATCGCCGCCCCCACCATCATGAAGCAGAGATAGATGAGGCCTATGACGACGAAGGTCTCCGCCACCCCGACATGGGTCGGGCTGGAGAATCTCGCCATCAGCCAGACCGAGAGGGGGGAGGCGATGAAGGCCCCGCCGCCGAAGCCCATGATCGCCATGCCGGTCGCCATGCCCGGACGGTCGGGAAACCATTTGATGAGAGTGGAGACCGGCGAGATGTAGCCGATGCCGAGCCCGATGCCGCCCAGCACCCCGTAGCCGAGATAGATGATCCAGAGCTGGTGAATGCTGACGCCAAGAGCGGCAACCAGGAAGCCGCCGCCGAAGCAAAGCGCCGCTGTGAACATAGCCCGGCGCGGCCCGCCCTCCTCGACCCACCGGCCAAAGACCGCGGCCGAGGCACCGAGGAAGAAGATAGCGATGCTGAAGATCCAGCCCAGCTCCGTCAGCTTCCAGTCGTCGGGCGCGGACTGCGTGATCCCGATCAGCTTCGTCATGGGCAGGTTGAACACGCTGAAGGCATAGGCCTGGCCGATGCACAGATGCACGCAAAGGGCCGCGGGCGGAACCATCCAGCGGCTGAAGCGGGGTCCCGCAATCGTGTGCTGGCGATCCAGGAAGGAGAACAGGCTCATGAGCGCTTCTCCGAAGTATTGGTCAATAAAGAAGAGAGCTGAGACCTCGTCCTCGTCAGTGCGGCAAGCGAGGCACCCCATCCTCGTCAGCGCAACAAGATAGTGTGGTCTCAAACCTTTATAAGATCAAGAATTCGCGATCGACTGGCTCTCCAACACCCAAGGAGCGAAATGGTTTTTCCGCTACGCGGAAAAGTTTCTTATCGCGCGCTCTCCTCAATGAGTTCCGAGACGAGAACGCGGAAGTGCGACACTCCGGGTTCCCGGTCACGTCAAGGCACGGACCGCTTCCCGCGGTGGCATTCAGCCCCGCGAGCCCTACAATCAGGAACCGTCGTCCCATTGAGGAGCACGCCCCGTGAGCCGCCCGCCCCTTCCGCCCTTCACCGCCGAGACCGCCGCCCAGAAGGTGAGAATGGCCGAAGACGCCTGGAACACCCGCGACCCGGCCCGCGTCGCCCTCGCCTACACGACCGATACGCTGTGGCGCAATCGCGCAGAATTTCTTCAGGGCCGCGAGGCCGTGCAGGCCTTCCTGACCCGGAAATGGAATCGCGAGCTCGATTATCGGCTGATCAAGGAGCTCTGGACCTTCCAGGGCAATCGCATCGCCGTGCGCTTCGCCTATGAATGGCATGACGACAGCGGCCATTGGTACCGCAGCTACGGCAATGAGAACTGGGAGTTCGACGAGGAGGGCTTGATGCGCCGGCGTATCGCCAGCATCAACGACCTTCCCATCAAGGAGAGCGAGCGCAAGTACCACTGGCCTCTGGGCCGCCGGCCGGACGATCACCCGGGATTGAGCGATCTGGGGCTCTAGCCTTCCTCGCCCAGGAGCTGCTTCATGATGTTGCGGCCGAGCTTCGTGGCGTCATGGGCGTTGCTCAGCACGAAGACGCCGCGCAGCGATGCCGCGCCTGTTCCCTGCCAGCGCGTAAAGCCCATCCAGGAGGAGAAGCCGGCGACGCCGCCATTCTTGCTGAGAACCATGGTCTGTTCCGGCCCCATGGGTGCGTGAAACCAGCCATAGCTCGTGGTCGGCCCGCTGCGGCCGGTGGAGCAGGCATTGGCGCGGAAGGTTTCAGTCTGCTGATAAGCAAGCGCCGGATCGCCGAGCCCGCCGGGCAGGCGCCCCATATTGTAAAGCAGGAACTGCATCATATCGGCGCCGGTGCTGATGATCCCACCGGCACCCACATGGGGCCATTCCGTCGGCCGGTAGGGGTTGCGGGGCGGCAACGCCTCCATCTCTTTTGTGTAGGCGCGCGGCAGACGCCGCTTCAGCTCGGGCGAGAAGATGCGGGTCTCGCCAGCTGCAAATTTGCTGCAAAAGGCGGCCAGCTGCTCGGCATAGAGCACGGGCAGCGTGCCGGGCTGGCGGCTGTCGAGACCGAGCGCCGCCATGGCCAGCAGCGACCAGCCCAGATTCGAGTAGGCATAACAGCTGCCCTGAGGATAGGGCGGGTCGTAGCGGCTGAGATAGCGGAAGAGGGTTTCCAGATTTTCGAGGATCCAGCGCGGATAGACGCCGCCCTGGTTGTCCTGAGCCAGGCCCGGCTGATAGATGGCGAGATTGACTAGCGTCAGGTCGGCCACGCCCCGGGACATGCCCATGGCCGGCATGTGGCTTCCCAGCGTTCCCGAATAGGGCCCATGCAGCATGTAGTAGATGCCTGAGCTGAAGACTTTGGAGATCGAGCCGATCTCGAAAGGCGTGCGCTCGTCGAGGGACAAGGGCTCGCCGAAAGGATTGGTGAGCTGGGCGCCACCGGCATAGAGGATCTCGCCGGTGCCGCCATTGATTTCCGGCGTCACCACGCCGGCAACCACGGCGACCTTGGCGCCGGAATTCGCCAGCGCCCGGCTGGTGTAGTCGTTCAACCGCGCCTGAATGGCGCTCAGGGGGTCGGCCGAGGCCGCGCGCAGCCCGCCGCTCAGCAGATAGGCGCCCCCGATTGCGGCGGCCCTGAGAAAGGCTCGGCGCGTTGCCATGGATGAGCCCGTACCGGTAGATCCCAGCCCGCCGCTAGACTAGCGTCAAAAGCGGATTCCTTGCCAGACAGAGGCTCCGGGTCTCAGCCAGATCGCTAGGTTTTGGACCAGACAGCGAGCTCGTAGCCGTCGGGATCCTCGAAGTGAAAGCGCCGGCCACCAGGGAAGTCGAAGGCCGGCTTGGCGATTCTGCCTCCGGCCGCCACGACCCGCTGCTCCGCCGCGGCAAGATCGTCGGCATAGAGGATCACCAGCGGCCCGCCCGTCCTGACGGCCCCGCCGGTGGTGAAGCCGCCGGTGAGGCGCCCATCGTTGAACTCGCAATAGCCGGGGCCATAGTCCTTGAAGCCCCAGCCGAAGGCCGCGCCATAGAAGGCCTTCGAGCGCGCGATGTCGCGGACGTTGAACTCGACATAGTCGATGCGGCGATCATTGCTGGACGGAGCCATAGCTTCCTCACGCTTCCAAAAGGGCTTTGAGCGCGGCGAGATCGCGCGCCACCCAGGCGGCATCGCGCGCGAATATTTCCGCGCTCATCTCCGGTTGCCGGAACAAGGTGAAGGCGACTTCGGCTCCTGTTCCATTGGCCATCACGCGCATCGGAACCAGGATCTCGGCGCCCGAGGCAGTGACGACCCGCTGATCGACGACACCGAGCTCGTTGCGCGGCGTGAACCAGATCCGGATGGGGCCTTCCGGGCCCTGGGCCCGCCACGCCTCGCCCGCTTTTTCGAAGTCCGATCCCAGGCCCGAGGCCCAGCGCGGAAAATTCCGTGGCTCGGCGGCAAACTCATAGACGTCTCGCCAGTCTCGCTCGATCGAGATGCTGATGGTCTTGGTTTCATAGGTTGTCATGGACCCTCTCACCTCGCCATCTCCGTCACGGCTTCGGCTGGAGAAGCGCCGCCTCGGCGGCAAGCACACGATCGGCGAGAAAATAGAAGACATAGGACTTGCCGTCGCGCTCGACCTCGAAGCGATCGTACGAATGGCCGTCCGCCGAGACCAGGGCCTGCTGATGGAACTCGTATTTCAGATAGTGCAGGTAGTCATATTCCTCAGTGATCGAGACGACGGTGAAGGCGCTGGCCGGCGTCTGACCATCGCCGGTGCGGATCGATCGCAGCAAGGCGACCACGATCTCGTGCTCCTGACGGGCTCGCCCTTCATCGCCGAGATCGTGACTGGCGACTTCGCTCACCACATGGCCCGCGATATCCGTGTAGTTCTGGTCGAGAACGCGCACCGCCTCGGCAAGGGCTGTCTTGTTGTCGCCGGCCGCATAGGCGGCGAACATCTTCTCGCGCCTGGTCCGCGTCACGGCGCCGAGCGGATCGAAATCCGGCGTCTCGGCATAGGCGAAGCGCAGAGCCTGCCAATCGACCGGCTGGTCGCTCCGCTTGGCGGCCGCGACCAGGGCCTGACAGCGCGCTGCGGCATCCTCCGCTGCGAGCGACGCGGGAAAGGTAGAAATCAGCAACAGGGCGAGCAAGATACGCCGCATAGGTGGGCCTCGCGGAGGGCCTCGACGAGATCGTCCGCATTTCAACCGAAATTTGCGGCAGCATTGCGGCGTGCTGCCGGCGGCGATGAGGCTAACTGCGCTCCCAATCGCTGTGCGTGGCGAAGTAGCCAATCACGAAATCCACGAAGCTGCGCAGGCGCTGCGGCGCCGGGCGTCCGCCGGGATAGATCGCCTGGATCGGCTGGTCGGGCATGGGATGATGGGACAACAAAGGCTGCAGCCTGCCGGCGGCAATGGCGGGGCCGATGATGAAGCTCGGCAGGGCCACGATGCCGAGACCCTCGATCGCGGCGCGGCAGAGGGCATCGCCGTTATTTGCCGTGAGCTGCGGATGGATCGAAGGCGCCACCCATTTGCCCTCGACAAGGAAGCGCCAGACCCGGGAAGCGGGCTGATTGCCATAGACGAGGCAAGTGTGGCGGGCGAGATCAGCGGGAGTCTCCGGCGCAGCGCGGCGGGCGAGATAGGCTGGTGCTGCGGCCAGCAGGATGCGGGCCTTCGCGATGGGCCGGACGATCATGCTCGAATCCTCGAGCTGTCCGCTGCGGATGGCGAGGTCATAGCCCTCGCCGACGAGATCGATGAAGCGGTCATTGAGCTCGAGTTCCACCTCGACCTTCGGATGCTCCGCCAGGAAGCCGGCGAGTGGTGCCGCCAGATGCAGATAGCCGAAGGAGACCGGGGCGGCGATCCTGAGCCGGCCCGCCGGCTCGGTACTGGCATCGCGCGCGCAGGCTTCGGCATCCTCGGCCTCCAGCAGGACGCGGCGCGCGCGCTCGTTGAACTCCCGGCCAATATCTGTGAGCGCCAGATGCCGCGTGGTCCGATTGACCAGCCGCGCGCCCAGCCGATCCTCAAGTTGCCCCAGGCGCCGGCTGACCAGGGATTTGGAGAGACCTAGGTCGCGTGCGGCCGCGCTCAGGCTTCCCCGCTCGACGATGCGGGCGAATAGCTCCATATCCTCAAGCCGACCAGTCATGTTTATTGTCCTGTTTCAGACAACAGTCATGTTCACGATTGCCATATTATCTCTGGTAGAGCAACGGCTTATTTACCCGGCAGTTGAAGCTATCGAGGGCGATCTGCCCTCAGGACGGAGGAACTCCATGATCACCAAACGGGCGGCGAAGGAGCGGGGCCAGGCCAATTTCGGCTGGCTCGACAGCAGGCACAGCTTCTCCTTCGGCAGCTATTTCGACCCGGCGCATATGGGCTTCGGCCCGCTGCGGGTCATCAATGAAGACCGGGTGAAGCCGGGTGCGGGCTTCGACACCCATGGCCATCAGGACATGGAGATCATCTCCTATGTGCTGGAAGGCGCGCTGGAGCACAAGGACTCCATCGGCACCGGCTCGATCATCCGGCCCGGCGAGGTCCAGCGCATGAGTGCCGGCACCGGCATCCGCCACAGCGAGTTCAATGCCTCGCGGAAGGAGCCGGTCCATTTCCTCCAGATCTGGGTCATCCCGGCACGCCGCGGCCTGAAGCCCAGCTACGAGCAGAAGGCTTTTCCGTTGGATGAGACCGGGCGGCTCCATCTCGTGGCGAGCCCTGAGGGGCGCGACGGCTCCCTCACCCTGCACCAGGATGTGGATCTCCTTGCCAGCCGCCTTGCCGCCGGCGACAAGCTGACCCATGCGCTGAAGGAAGGCCGGGTCGGCTGGCTCCAGATCGTGGAGGGCGAGGTGGATCTCAACGGCACCCGCCTGGAACCCGGCGACGGCGCGGCCATCGCGGCGGTGCCGGAGCTCAAGCTTGCGGCAAACTCGAAGGCCGAGGTCTTGCTCTTCGATATGGCGGCGTAGCTTCCTCGAGGCTGGCGCGCCGAGGCTCGCCCATTGGGCTTCGGCGGGCGAGCTTCGGCGGGTCAGGCCGCGGCCGTCTCGGCGAGCTTGGCGAGGGCCTTGGCGATGCCGCTGATGGCCGGCGCCAGATCCTCGCCGAGCCCATGGCGCTTGGCCAGCCAGGCGACGTCGTTATAGGCGAGCCAGTTCTTGCCGCTGGCATCCTGCCAGGCGAGCATCTTCAACGGCAGGTCGATCCCAATGCTCTGCTGCGCCTGCATGAGAGGCGTGCCGGCTTTCGGTTGGCCGAAGATGATCAGCTCCGTCGGCGGCAGGCTCATATCGACCGCGGCCGCGCCGGCGGCGTGATCGATGCGCGCGAAGACGGTCACGCCATTGCCCCTGAGGCTGGCCTCGAGGCGGTCCAGGGTTTCCTTGACCGAGTGATTGCTGGTAATGGTGATCAGCCCGTTCTCAGACATCCTCGCTTCCCCTCATCCGCAAGGGGCGCGGAGATCCTTCGCGACCCAGCCCCTCAGCGCGGCAAGCCAGGATCGGCGCCATGCCGCCGACGGTCAAGGAAATCGGAAAGAGAGACGCCCTAGCCCGGAGCGGCCGCGAAGTCGTACGGATCAGCCTTCGCCACCACAAAGAGAGGAGCGGCCGGCCCCTGGTCCGGCCTCTGCCATTGCCGCGGCACCCGGGCGAGCGCCTGGCGCGCGCCCTCGAGCACCCGCGCGAGGTCGTCCCGGCTCACGCGGTCATGGGCCAGCAGGATATCGAGAATGGGATCGCTGAGGAGATCGTCGAGCTGCGGCTCTTTCCAAGCTCTCTTCATCGGGGCCTCCTGCCCGGATGAGCCCAAGATAGGCAGCGCTGGGCCGCGGACAAGACAGAAAATCTAACGCACGGTCGAAGCCGCCCTTCAGCCGCCACGCCGGCCAAACCACATCCGCCTTTCCGATGGTCGCGTGTTGGTACTATCGTCGGCGCCGGATGGGGGCGAAGGCAGGCGATGGCAAAGACACCGGAATCGGAATCGAACAGGCTCGACGAGGCGGCTCGGGCCGGCTGGCTCTACTACATCGCCGGCAATACCCAGGACGAGATCGCGACCAAGCTCGGCGTCTCCCGCCAGACCGCGCAGCGCCTGGTCTCGCTGGCGGTGAGCCGCCGGCTCATCAAGGTGCGTCTCGACCACCCCATCGCCCATTGCCTCCAGCTTTCGGCGCGCCTCAAGGAGAAGTATGGACTCGACCTCTCGGAGGTCGTGCCCGCCGACCCGGCCTCGCAATCGACGATCCTGGGCGTGGCCGAGGCCACGGCCGCCGAGCTCGAGCGCCGGCTGGAGTCCGAGCATCCCATCGTCATCGCGCTGGGATCGGGGCGGACGCTGCGCGCCGCCGCCGATCAGCTTCCACCCATGGATTGCCCGCAGCACAAGATCGTCTCGCTGGTGGGCAATATCGCGCCCGACGGCTCCGCCTCCTTCTATGACGTGATTACCCGGGTCGCCGATGCGGTGCGCGCACCCCACTTCCCCATGCCGCTGCCCGTCATCGCCAGCTCGCTGGCCGAGAAGAAGCTGCTGCTCGCCCAGAAACCGGTGAAGCATGTGATCGATCTCGCGCGTCATGCCGATGTCACTTTCGTCGGCGTCGGCCAGCTGGGCGACAGCGCGCCGCTGCTGCAGGACGGCTTCGTCACCCGCGACGACATGCGGGCGCTGATCAAGGCCGGGGGCGTCGGCGAGATCACCGGCTGGGCCTATGACCGCCAGGGCCGGCTGATCGAGGGCCTGACCAATGAGCGGGTCGCCAGCGTGATGCCGGACCAGCCGGCGCGGCGGCTCGTCATCGGCGTCGCCATGGGCTCGGCCAAGACCGAGGCACTCGCCGGCGCGCTGGCCGGTCGGCTCCTCAACGGCCTGATCACCAATGAAACCATGGCCGAGCGGCTGCTGAAGCGGCCCTGACGGCTCTCCCTGCTTCCGCTGTTAATACAGCGGATTTACAGCCAGGGAAGCACCGGACTTGAACAACCCTCGCCCGGCCGCCGCCGCTGCGCGGCGCCGCCTCCCTCTCCCGCTTCAAAGCGCGGGAGAGGGAAAGATGCGAGCTCATATTACTAGGATATACGCAAAAGACGTAGTGCGTCCATGGCTTTTCTTTGCTGCGCCGCAGCGACGATTCTGCCTTGACTTTGGGCAATCGCTCTTGAGTATATGCTCTTAATCTGGGCAAAAGCTCAATCAAGCAGCATGGGAGGAAGTGATGAGGACAGCGCTCCGAGCCCTGTTATGCGCAGGCATCCTGGCTGGCTTCGCCTTGCCGGCCGCGGCCGATACCACGCTCACCATCGCCACCGTGAACAACGGCGACATGATCCGGATGCAGAAGCTGACGGATGACTTCAAGGCCAAGAATCCCGGCATCGACGTGCAATGGGTCACCTTGGAGGAGAACATGCTGCGCCAGCGGGTGACGACCGACATCGCCACCAAGGGCGGGCAGTTCGACATCCTCACCATCGGCACCTACGAGGTGCCCATCTGGGCCAAGAAGGGTTGGCTGGTGCCGCTGGACAATCTCGGCGCCGACTATGATGTCGACGATCTGCTGCCGCCGATCCGCGCCGGTCTCTCCGTCGACGGCAAGCTCTATGCCGCGCCCTTCTACGGCGAGAGTTCCATGATCATGTACCGTAAGGACCTGTTCGAGAAGGCCGGCCTCACCATGCCGGAGCAGCCGACCTGGGACTTCATCAAGCAGGCGGCCGCCAAGATCAATGATCCCTCGACCGAGACCTATGGCATCTGCCTGCGCGGCAAGGCGGGCTGGGGCGAGAACATGGCCTTCATCACGACGCTGGCCAATGCCTTCGGCGCCCGCTGGTTCAATGAGCAGTGGAAGCCCGAGTTCGACGGGCCGGAATGGAAGAACGCCCTCACCTTCTATGTCGATCTGATGAAGGCCGCCGGCCCGCCAGGCGCTTCCTCCAACGGCTTCAACGAGAATCTCGCGCTGTTCAACTCGGGCAAATGCGGCATGTGGATCGACGCCACCGTCGCCGCCTCCTTCGTCACCGATCCGAAGCAGTCCAAGGTCGCCGACAAGGTCGGCTTCGCGCCCGCGCCCTGCGCGGTCACCTGCAAGGGCTCGAACTGGCTCTGGGCCTGGTCGCTCGCCATTCCCGCAGGCTCGCAGAAGGTCGATGCGGCCGAGAAGTTCATCGCCTGGGCCACGAGCAAGGGTTATCTCGACCTCGTCGCCAGCAAGGAGGGCTGGGCCAATGTCCCGCCGGGCACGCGCAAATCGCTCTATGCGAATGCGGACTACATGAAGGCCGCACCCTTCGCCGCGATGACCCTGAAGGCGATCGACACAGCCGACCCGATCAACGGCACGGCGAAGCCCAAGCCCTATGTCGGCGTGCAGTTCGCCGCGATCCCGCCCTTCCAGGGCATCGCCACCACCGTCGGCCAGTTCTTCGCCGCGGCACTCTCGGGTGACATGACGGTCGACGATGCGCTGTCCCGCGCCCAGGCGGTGGCGACGCGCGAGATGACCAAGGCCGGCTACACAAAGTAGGCCCACGGGGGGCCGTCCGGTTGCCGGACGGCCCCGATCCCGCGGAGCAGAGGCCATGGCAACGACCCGTCACGCAAAGGCATTGGCCAGGACCGCCGTCAGCCCAGCGGTGGTGGTGCTCTTCCTGTGGATGATCGTGCCCCTGGTCATGACCATCTACTTCTCGACCTTGAATTACAGCCTGCTCGACCCCGAGAGCGGCGCCTTCATCGGATTTCAGAACTACACCTATTTCCTGACCGATCCGGGCTTCCTCACCGCGCTCGGCAATACGTTGGAGCTCGTCGGCGGCGTCCTCCTCATCACCATCATCGGCGGCATCCTTCTCGCGCTTCTGCTCGATCAGCCCTTCTTCGGAGTCGGCATCGTCCGGCTCATGGTCCTGGCGCCCTTCTTCGTCATGCCGACGGTGAGCGCGCTGATCTGGAAGAACCTGCTGATGCACCCGGTCTCCGGGCTCTTCGCCTGGCTCTTCAAATCGGTGGGCCTCAAGCCCATCGACTGGTTCGCCCAGGCGCCGCTCACCGCCATCATCCTGATCGTCGCCTGGCAATGGCTGCCCTTCGCCGCGCTCATCCTGCTGACGGCGCTGCAATCCCTCGACCCGGAGCAGAAGGAGGCGGCGGAGATGGACGGAACGCCCGCTCTCTCCTTCTTCTTCTATATCGTCCTGCCCCATCTCGCGCGAGCGATCACGGTCGTCATCCTGATCGAGACGATCTTCCTGTTGAACGTCTTCGCGGAGATCCTGGTGACGACGGGCGGAGGACCAGGTCTGGACACAACCAACATTCCCTTCCTGGTCTATGCCCAGGCCCTGCTGCAATTCGACGTGGGCGGCGCCTCGGCCGGCGGCATCGTCGCCGTCATCCTCGCCAACATCGTCGCCTTCTTCCTCGTCCGCATGATCGGACGGAATCTGGAGGCCTGAGCCATGGCCCGCGCATCCTCGCTTCAGCGCCGGGTCACGACGACCGCCGCCGGCTGGATCGTCGGTTTCCTGATCTTCTTTCCGATCCTGTGGATGGTCATCACCAGCTTCAAGACCGAGCTCGAGGCCTTCTCCAACCCGCCGAAATTCCTGTTCTTCCACTGGACGCTGGAGAATTTCGGCATCGTCCAGCAGCGCTCCGACTATCTGAGGTATGCCGCCAACTCGATCATTCTCTCTCTCGGCTCGACCCTGGTCGGGCTCCTCTTCGCCATACCCGCGGCCTGGGCCATGGCGTTTGCGCCGGGCAAGCGCACCAAGGACCTGCTGCTCTGGATGCTCTCGACCAAGATGATGCCGCCGGTGGGCGCGCTGATCCCGATTTATCTGCTGTTCAAGAACACCGGGCTGCTGGATACCCATGGCGGGCTGATCGCCGTGGAATTCCTGATCAACCTGCCGATCATCGTCTGGATGCTGTTCACCTATTTCAAGGAGATCCCGGGCGAGATTCTGGAGGCCGCTCGCATGGACGGCGCCACGCTCTGGCGCGAGATCGTCTATGTGCTGACGCCCATGGCCGTGCCCGGCATCGCCTCGACCGTGCTGCTCAATGTGATCCTGGCCTGGAACGAGGCCTTCTGGACGCTGAACCTGACGACCACGCATGCGGCACCGCTCACGGCCTTCATCGCCTCCTATTCGAGCCCGGAGGGGCTGTTCTGGGCCAAGCTCTCGGCGGCCTCGACCATGGCGATCGCGCCGATCCTGATCCTGGGCTGGTTCTCCCAGCGCCAGCTCGTGCGCGGCCTCACCTTCGGCGCCGTCAAATGAGGAACATGGCGGGGGAGAGATGACAGGCAGGATCGTGCTCAAGGATGTGCGCAAGGCTTTCGGCGATGTGATCATCATCCCCTCCATCGATCTCGAGATCGATGACGGCCAGTTCGTCGTCTTCGTCGGGCCCTCGGGCTGTGGCAAATCCACGCTGCTTCGGCTGATCGCCGGGCTGGAGGATGCGACCGGCGGACGAATCGAGATCGATGGCGCCGATGTCACCGGCCTGCCGCCGGCCAAGCGCGGCCTCTCCATGGTGTTCCAGTCCTACGCGCTCTATCCCCATATGAGCGTGCGCGGCAATATCGGCTTCGGCCTGAAGATGGCGGGCATGCCCAAGGAGGCCATCCGGCAGAAGGTCGAGAAGGCCGCGGCGGTGCTGAATCTCACCAGCTATCTCGACCGCAAGCCGCGCCAGCTTTCGGGTGGCCAGCGCCAGCGCGTCGCCATCGGACGCGCCATCGTGCGCGAGCCCAAGGCCTTCCTGTTCGACGAGCCGCTGTCGAACCTGGACGCAGCACTGCGCGTGCAGATGCGCCTGGAGATCGCCCAGCTCCACGAATCCCTGACGACGACCATGATCTATGTGACCCATGACCAGGTCGAGGCGATGACCCTGGCGGACAAGATCGTCGTTCTGAATGGCGGGCGCATCGAGCAGGCGGGAACGCCGCTGGAGCTCTATCACCATCCGGTGAATCTTTTCGTCGCCGGCTTCATCGGCTCGCCGAAGATGAACTTCTTCGCGACCGAAGTGCGCGCGATCGGAGCCGAGGGCGTCACCGTCGCCCTTCCCGGTGGCCGCGAGATCGCCGTGCCCGTCGATGCAGGGCGGCTTCGCGCGGGCGATAAGGTTACGCTCGGCGTGCGCCCCGAGCATCTCTCGCCCGGTAAGACGGGCGACCTCATGGGCGAGGTGGCGGTTGCCGAGCGCCTCGGCGGCGAAACCTATCTCTACGTTCGGATTCCGGACCAGCCACTGGTCGTGGTGCAGGCCGCGGGCGGCGATCCGACCCGCGTCCACGATCGGGTGGCGCTCCATATCGATCCTGAGACCTGCCATCTGTTCGATGCCGAGGGACGCGCATTCGCGCATCTGCAGCGCCATCCCCTGGCCGATTCCGCCCACCGTCAGCAGCAGTAAGGAAGGCACCCACCCGTGTATCTCGACAAATACAAGCTCGAAGGTCGCGTGGCCGTGGTGACCGGCGGCGGGCGGGCGATCGGACTCGCCTGTGTCCAGGCTCTCGCAGAGGCGGGAGCGCGTGTCGTCATCGCCGATCACGATCAGGCCATCGCTGCCGAGGGCCAGGCGGAGATGCGAAAGGCGGGCCATTCCGTCGAGGTGATGGAGATGGACGTCACCAGGCCCGCCCAGGTCACGCAGGTTGCAGCGGATCTCGCCAAGCGGCTGGGCGGCGTCGATATCCTGGTCAACAACGCCGGCATCGCGCGCAGCGACACGCCGGCCGAGAAAGTGGCGGACGAGCACTGGCTCAACGTGCTCGATGTCAATCTCAATGGCGTGTTCTGGTGCTGCCGGGCCTTCGGCGGGCAGATGCTGGCCCGCGGCAAGGGCTCGATCGTCAATGTCGGCTCGATGTCCGGCTTCATCGTCAACCGGCCGCAGCCGCAGAGCTACTACAATGCCTCCAAGGCGGCCGTGCATCACCTGACCCGCTCGCTTGCCGCCGAATGGGGCGCGCGCGGCGTGCGGGTCAATGCCGTGGCGCCGACCTATATCGACACGCCCTTGAACCGCTTCGGCATGGAAAATCCGGAGATGTTCAAATACTGGATCGACGGCACGCCCATGCGCCGCATGGGCACGGTCGAGGAGATCGGCTCCGTCGTTCTCTTCCTCGCCTCCGACGCGGCGAGCCTGTTGACCGGAACGATCGTGCTGGCAGACGGCGGCTATACCTGCTGGTAGAAAGGCCGGCATGAAGCTGGAGAGCAAGGTCGCCATCGTCACCGGCGGTGCGCGCGGGATCGGCGCGGCCATCGCCGCGCGCTTCGCCGCCGAGGGCGCGCGGGTCGTCATTGCCGATATCCTGGGACCGGAGGCCGCGGCGACGGCGCGAGCGCTCGGCCACGATGCGATCGCCGTCACCCTCGATGTGACCAGGCGGGCTTCCATCGATGCCATGGTCGAGCAGGTGGTCGCCGCCGCGGGCCGCATCGACATCCTGGTCAACAACGCCGCTATCATCGACATGGCGCCGCTCCTGGAGATCACCGAGGAGAGCTACGACCGCCAGTTCGCCATCAATGTGAAGGGCCTGCTGTTCACCCTCCAGGCGGTGGCCGCGCAGATGGTGAAGCAGGGCAAGGGCAGCAAGATCGTCAATTTCTCCAGTCAGGCTGGCCGGCGCGGCGAGGCCTTGGTGGCGGTCTATTGCGCCACCAAGGCTGCGGTCATCAGCCTGACCCAATCGGCGGGGCTCGCGCTGATCAAGCACAGGATCAACGTCAACGCGATCGCTCCCGGCGTCGTCGACACGCCCATGTGGGATCTGGTCGATGCCCAGTTCGCCCGATACGAAAACCTGCCTTTGGGCGAAAAGAAGCGCCAGGTCGGCGCCGCCGTGCCCTATGGCCGCATGGGCCTGCCCCAGGACATCGTCGGGGCGGCCGTCTTCCTGGCCTCGGCCGATTCCGACTACATCGTCGCCCAGACCCTCAATGTCGACGGCGGCAATTGGATGAGCTGAGTGTCCTCCCCGATCGGAATGGTCATCTTTGATTGCGATGGGGTGCTGGTGGATAGCGAGCCGCTGGCCTTTCGCGTCCTGCTCGAGGGGCTGACGGCGGCCGGCCATGCGATGGACGAGCAGGCGGCCTATGACCGCTTCCTCGGCCGCAGCCTCGCCAATCTGCAGAGCGTGCTGCGCCGGGAATTCGGCGTCGAGCTGAACGCGGCGCGGCTCGAGGAGATGCGCTTGCGCCTCTTCGAGGTCTACCGGCAGGAGCTGAAGCCCATGCCCGGCGTCGTCGAGACGCTGGACAAGCTCACGATCCCCTATTGCGTCGCCTCCTCCAGCCTGCCCGACAGGATTCGTCTGTCCCTGGAGGTGACGGGGCTGCTGCCGCGCTTCGACCCTCATCTCTTCAGCGCTACCATGGTCGCCAAGGGCAAGCCCGAGCCGGATCTGTTCCTTTATGCAGCCCAGGAGATGGGATTCCCGCCGGAAGCCTGCCTGGTGATCGAGGACACCGCACCGGGGATCACGGCGGCGCAGCGCGCCGGGATGACGGTCTTCGCCTTCACGGGTGGTGGCCATGCCCGCGGGCCCGGTTACCGGCAGAGTCTCGAGGCCCTGTCGCCGGCGGTGCTCTTCGACGACATGCGCCAGCTGCCGGCCCTGATCGAGGAACGCCGGGCCGGCTAGATCGCCCCGATCAACACGCACCAACGACCGTCGCGCTCTGCGCCATCGGCCGGGGATGTCATCCATGGCTGAGCGCTAACCACCCACCCAAGCGGCCTTCTTGCCGATTTAACTGGGGGTTCATCGCCGTTATGATCGATCGCCATCGTGACAAGGCGAGACGGGGGGAAACGGGCATGAAAACACTCACCGGACCAGGAATCTTCCTGGCGCAGTTCGCCCAGGACAAGCCGCCGCACAATTCGCTTCAGAGCATCGCC
>DATFRE010000338.1:0-5487 GCA_035263545.1 Dongiaceae bacterium | reverse complement strand
GGTCCGTCTCGACCTTGACGCAGATCCAGTTGCGCATATCCGCATTGACCACGGTCGTCTTGATGGCGGTGATTTTCATGAGGTCTTTCCGGTGGAAGACGCTAAGAGCGCCGCGTGCGCGATCGGGCACCCGATCGGCGCGCCGGGGGCAATCGCGCGTTCAGCGCCGCGCTGACGTCGCGCACCGCCTCGCGCAGATGCGAGCGCATCGCCTGGGCCGCGCCCCGCGAATCCCCGGCCTGGACGCGCTCGAAGATGCGCTCATGGGCGGCGATGGTGTCTTCCGGCGTATGGCCGCGCAGCTCATGGCCGCGCAGCGACAGATGGAAGGAATCCCGCAAGGGCGCTGCCATCGCTTCCAGCAGATGGCCCAGCATCCGGTTGCCGCTGGCAAGGGCGAGCGCCTCGTGATAGCCGACATCGAACTGATGGAAGCGCTCCTCCGCCGCGGCGCGGTCGCCGCCGCCGCGCATCTCGGCCGCGGCGGTGCGCATGCCGTCGAGCGCGCTCTCGATCGCCGCGGCCCCGGCCCGGGTGATGCGCTTGGCGCAGAGGGTGGCCGACTGGATCTCGAGGGCCTGGCGCACCTCGATGAGATCGAGCATGCCCTTGGCGTCATGGCGCATGGCGGCGGCGAGGAAATCGCCGAAGGATGAGCCGTCCGGCTCGCGCACCGTCGCCCGCCGCCCTCGGGCGAGATCGAGGAGCCCTCGCCCCGACAGCACCCGCACGGCCTCGCGCACGGTCAGCCGGCTCACATCATAGGTTGCCGCCAGCGCCGCTTCGCTGGGAAGCTGGGCACCGGGGGTGAGCTCCCCCAGGATCAGATCCGTCAGCGCGGCGACGACCCGATCGACGGCGGGAAGGGTCTCGTTCTGCATCACCGAATAAACTTATCTGATAGGTTTTTGTGGGTCAATCCGCCGACCCTGTGATAAAACCCCAGAGATTATTGCAATAAGTCAATAGTCTCCCAGGCATTGTCTCAGCTCGGACTGAGCCACCTTTACAAAGATATCTGATCCATCGTAGCTTGGCACATTCGAGCGGCAAGGCTCGATCCAACATTCAAGGGAGGACCCGATGGGGACGACATTCCTGCGGCGTGCGCTGCCGGCCGTCGCGGCCGGCGTTCTGACGATCGCCAGCTTCTCGCCTGCTCATGCCCTCGATCCGAAGGAGAAATGGTGCTCCGGCGTGAAGATCGCGGCGTTCCCGGGCGGGCCCCAGGGCGGCGTCTTCGCCAACAATGTCTATAACGGCTTCCGCCAGGCGGAGCTCGATCTCGGTCCCACGGTCACCTACTACTTCTCGAACTGGGATCCGAATCTGATGCTGACCCAGATCAAGCAGGCGATCGCGACCAAGGTCGACGGCATCGCCACCTATGGCTTCGGCGGCGACGACGCGACGGATCCGCTGGTGGACCAGGCCTATAACCAGGGCATGATCGTCACCACCCTCAACACCTCGCTGCCCAAGGCCCAGGGGGAATATTCGGCCAAGGGCTTCGGCTATGTCGGTGCCAACAACTACAAGGCGGGCTACGCCCTCGCCGAGGAGGCCGCCAAGCGCGCCGGGCTGAAGCAGGGCGACAAGGTCTTCGTCTGGGGGCTGAAGGGGCAGGGCGGCGATCGCGGCCAGCGCACCGTCGGCGTGATCGACGCCTTCCAGAAGGCGGGCGCCGATGTGATCTATCAGGAGATCGATGCGGCGACCAACGCCGATCCCAATGCCGGCACGGCGACCTTCGTCGGCGTCATGAAGAAGAACCCCGACATCAAGATCGTCGTCACCGACCATGGCGGGCTTACCTCCAATGTCGGCGTCTACGCCAAGGCGGCCTCGCTGGAGCCGGGCAAGGTGTTCTTCGCCGGCTTCGACATGTCGCCCAACACGGCCCAGGCGGTGAAGGAGGGCTATCAGACCCTGGTCATCGACCAGCAACCCTTCCTCCAGGGCTATCTGCCGATCCTCAATATCTGCCTGACCAAGAAATACGGCTTCTCCGGCCTCGACGTGAACACCGCCGGCGCCTTCGTCGACAAGTCGAACGTGGATGCGGTCGCCCCCTTGGCGGCACAAGAAATTCGATAGATTTTCGAAGCGCAAGAGAGCTAACTCTCCCGCCGCGGGCTCTTCCAGGCCCGCGGCGGTTTTCTCTTAGCCAAGGCAGCCCAAGGGCAGGCATGTCCGACGCAGGGTCACCCGGGCCGGTCCCGGTCATCGAGCTTCGCGGCGTCTCCAAGACCTTCGGCGAAGTGCGCTCCCTGTCGGGCGTGAATTTTGCGGTCTATTCCGGCGAGATCGTGGGCCTCCTGGGCGACAACGGCGCCGGTAAATCGACCCTGGTCAAGACCATCATGGGCTATCACAGCCCCGATTCCGGTGGCGAGATCTTCTTCCACGGCAAGCGCATCGACGACTGGTCGGTGGGGCGCGCGCGCGGTCTCGGCATCGAGACCGTCTATCAGGAGCGCGCGCTCTGCGAGAAGCAGCCGATCTGGCGCAACATGTTCATGGGTCGCGAGCCGCGGACCAGATGGGGGCTCCTGGATGTCAAGCGCATGCGGCAGGAATCGGCCCGGCTGATGAGCGAGCATATGGGGTTCACCTCGGCGGCCGTTCACCCCGACAACGTGGTCATGACCATGTCCGGCGGCGAGAAACAGGGGGTCGCCATCACCCGGGCACTGCATTTCGATGCCGAGCTCGTCATCCTCGACGAGCCCACCATGGGCCTCTCCCTCACCGAGACGGCGAAGACCATCGATTTCGTCAAGAACATCAAGAAGGCGGGGAAGTCGACCATCTTCATCGACCACAACATCTTCCATGTCTATCCCGTGGTCGACCGCCTCTATGTGCTGGACCGCGGCCGCGTCGCGGGCATGTATTCCAAGGACGAGATCACCATGGAAGAGCTGATCGAGCGTCTCTATCGCGTCGCCCGCTCGGGTAAGATGGAATAGAGGGCGGAGATGAGCGAAGTCGCCGCCAAGCCCGCCGCCAAGCCGACCGACAACCGTGTCGCCCCGCCTTCGGTGCTGCGGCGCTACGGCTCCCAGATGGGGATCATCGGCGTCGGCCTCGCCATGTGGCTGGCCTTCATCATCGCCGCACCCACCGTCTTCCTCGATGTCGACATCTACAAGGCTTTCGCCCAGACGACGCCGCTCTTCGGCGTGCTGGCGCTCGCGCTCACCTTCGTCGTCATCACCGGAGAGATCGACCTTTCCTTCCCCTCCATCATGGCCCTCGGCACGGCGGTCTTCTGCCTGCTCGTCAAGGCCGAGATGCCGCAATGGCTGGCGCTGATCGGCGGCTTCGCCACCGGGGCGCTTTGCGGCTGGATCAATGGCGCGCTGGTTTCCCGCCTCAACATCCCGTCGCTGGTCATCACCATCGGCACCTCCTTCCTCTATCGTGGTGTCGAGCTGGTGCTGATGAACGGCACCGGCGTGGCGCTGACCCCGGACAAGTTCCCGGTGATGCATCTGCTGCTGAACTCCAGCCCCTTCGGCATCCCGGTCCAGTCGCTGTGGACCGTCCTCTTCGCCGTGGTCCTGTGGGTCCTGCTGAACCGGACCCGCTTCGGCGCCCATGTCTTCCTCGCGGGCGACAACGCCACCAGCGCCAGGCTCATGGGCGTCAATGTGGCGAGCGTGAAGACCCGCGCCTTCATGCTGGTGGGCGTCATGGCGGTCTTTGCCGGGCTGATGACCTCCTTCGTCGGCTATTACTTCTGGCCGACGACCGGGGACGGCTTCCTCCTCAACACCATCGCCTCGGTCTTTCTTGGAGGGACCTCGGTCTTCGGCGGCTCGGGGAGCATCGTGGGCTCGCTGGTCGCCTCCTACATCATCGGGGCCATCAATGCCGGCATCGTCTCCGCCGGCATCAATGCCTTCTTCACCCAGCTCTGCTTCGGCCTCGTCATCGTGCTCTCGGTCGTGCTGCAGACGATCATCGAGCGCCGCGTCCGGCGCCAGTCGATCGCCGGACGCTAGACCAGCGTTACCGAGGGCTGGGCCGCCTGCCGCTCGCGCGCGAGGAGGGCGCGCTTGCGTCTGACGCCCCAGCGGTAGCCCGCGATCGAGCCATCCTTCTTCACCACGCGATGGCAGGGGATGAGGATCGCGAGAGTGTTGGCGGCGCAAGCCTCGCCGACCTCGCGCGTCTCCCGCGGTGCGCCCATGCGGGCGGCGATCTCGCCATAGCTGGCGGTCTCTCCGGGCGGGATCTGCCTGAGGGCCGCCCAGACGCGAAGCTCGAAATCGGAGCCGCGCGGATCGAGCGGCAGATCGCTCGTGCCCTCCGGCCGCTCGACCAGCTGAGTGGCCCGGGCGACGGTCCCGGCCAAGGACTGCGGATCCTCGACCAGAGTGGCTCCGGGGAAGCGCTGCCGGAGCATGGCAAGGAATTCCGGTCCCGGCTCGGTGAAATCCAGCGCCACAACCCCGCGCTGGGACATGGCGACAATGAAGTTGCCGAGGGAGCTCTCGCCCCAGGCATAGCGGATTGTCTCGGTCATCGTCCTCTCCTTCAGGTAGTTGCCTGAAGATGGAGATGTTCCGAGCCGCCGGCGCTCCGCTTCTTGCGCTCTCTATTGCGAAATATGCCTTGATCACTGGCCTGCCGGCCCCGATCTTCGCCGGAGCGCAATGCCGCTGCAGAACCGTGTCACGCCCTTCGGGGATATCGTCGCGATCCCCGAGCGGGGCCTCATGCTGGGCAATCGCGGGATCATCCATGACCCCGCGAGGCGGCGTCTGCTCGACCGGCGCTGGGCAAGCAAGGCCTGGATCATCTGCCTCTGCGAGTTCCGCGGTGTGCGGCGCAAGGTGATGGGCGGGCGGAGCTGGACGGAGCTCTTCTTCCTCGATGAAGCCACTGCGCTCGCCGCCGGTCACCGGCCCTGCTTCTATTGCCGCCGTCAGGCCGCCGAGGCCTTCCGCGCCGCCTGGGCGCAGGGGAACAGCGGCGCCGCGCCGCGGGCAGGCGAGATGGATGCGGTGCTTCACGAGGAGCGGCTCGATGGCCGGCGCAAGAGGCGCCACCCATTGACGGCTACGCCCAAGTCATTGCCGCAAGGCGCGATGATCGCGGCGGAGGACCGGGCCTATCTGATCGCCGGCGGCCGCGTGCTTCTCTGGTCGCCTGCTGGCTATCACGAGGCGACCGAACTCCCCGATGCGGCGAGCCTGCTGACGCCGCCTTCGACGCTGCGCGCGCTAGCGGCGGGGTATTCGCCTATTCTCCATCCGACGGCACTCGACCCTCCCGGAGGAACAAGATGACGCAACTCTTCGCTGTCCTTCGCGCGCATGGACCTGCCTGGAAGCAGGGCCAGCCCCTCGAGGCGCAGGAAGGCTGGCTGGCTCACGCCGCTCTCATGGATGCCATGGCGGCGGAGGGATTCATCGTCCTGGGCGGCCCTCTCGGCGCGGATGAAGCGCTGCTGATCATCCGGGCGAAGGACGAAGG
>DATFRE010000337.1:0-6573 GCA_035263545.1 Dongiaceae bacterium | reverse complement strand
TCGCCGAATCCGGCATCGATATCTCGGGCGCCCAGGGCAGCGGCAAGGAAGGGCGCCTCACCAAGGCCGATGCGGCGGCACTGGCGGAGATCGCCCGCGAGACGCGCAAGGCCGCGACATCGCCGGCGCCGACCGCGCATGCGCCTGCCGCCCCGCGGGCCCCGCATGAGCGCGAGGAGCGGGTGCGCATGACGCGGCTGCGCAAGCGTATCGCCGAGCGTCTGAAGCAGGCCCAGGAAACGGCGGCCATGCTCACCACCTTCAACGAGGTGGATATGAGCCGCATCCTTCAGCTCCGCAACGCCTACAAGGAGAGCTTCGAGAAGCGCCGTGGCGTCAAGCTCGGCTTCATGAGCTTCTTCGTGAAGGCCGCCATCACCGCGCTGAAGGAGATTCCTGCGGTCAATGCGGAGATGGATGGCGACGACATCATCTACAAGAACCACTACGACATCGGCGTCGCCGTCGGCACCGAGCAGGGCCTGGTGGTGCCGGTGGTGCGCGATGCCGACCGGATGAGCTTCGCCGAGGTCGAGAAGAAGATCGCCGAGCTCGGCAAGCGGGCCCGCGACGGCAAGCTCACCATCGAGGACCTGACCGGCGGCACCTTCACCATCTCCAATGGCGGCGTCTATGGCTCGCTGATGTCGACGCCCATCCTGAACCCGCCCCAGTCGGGCATCCTCGGCATGCACAAGACCATGCCGCGGCCCGTGGCGGTGGGTGACCGGGTCGAGATCCGCCCGATGATGTATCTGGCGCTGAGCTACGACCACCGGGTCATCGATGGGCGCGAGGCGGTGACCTTCCTGGTGCGCCTCAAGGAGTGCATCGAGGATCCGGAGCGCATTCTCCTCGATGCCTGAGCGAGGGGCAGCTTCGGCCAGGTCCGCCCGGCCACGCCGCTGGCGGGTGCCGCATTACCGGCAGACGACGGATTTCACCTGCGGCCCTTCCGCCTGCCTCATGGCCATGTCGGTGCTGGACCGCAAGCGCCGCCGCAACCGCACCGAGGAGCTCGAGATCTGGCGCGAGGCGACCACGATCTTCATGGGCCCCAAAGGCGGCCATGGCGGGTGCGGTGCCCTCGGCCTGGCGCTCGCGCTGCACCGGCGGGGCCTCCGCCCGGAGGTCCATATCAGCCATCGCGGCGTGCTCCTGGGCCGGCGCACGCGCTCCGATGAGCTGCGCGAGGTGATGCGGGTGGTCCAGGCCCGCGACCTCGCGGCGGCCAAGGCGCTTGCCATCCCCGTGCATTACGGCCGCCTGAGCCCCGAAGAGCTCGAGGCGGCCATGGCCGCGGGCGCGGTGCCGATCGTCCTCTGCAGCACGCGCCTGATCCATGGCGACAACGTGCCCCACTGGATCGTTGTCACCGGCTTCGCCGATGACCATATCTATGTCAACGATCCCTGGGTCTCCCTCGACAAAGGCAAGACGGCCCGCGACATGACGGATATCGCGCTGACGCGGCGCGATTTCGATCGGATGACCTGCTATGGCGGCGAGCGCGAGCGGGCGGTGGTCCTGGTGCGCGGCGGCTCTCGAAAATAGGCGGACGGGAATGAACGACAGCCTCGACTATGATCTGGTGGTGATCGGCAGCGGTCCCGGCGGCTATGTCGCGGCGATTCGCGCGGCGCAGCTCGGCCTCAAGACCGCCTGTGTCGAGAAGCGCGAGACCCTGGGCGGCACCTGCCTCAACATCGGCTGCATCCCGTCCAAGGCGCTGCTCTATTCCTCCGAGCTCTTCGAGCAGACGGGCCATGGCCTCGCCCGCCACGGCATCAAGATCCCGGGCGTCGAGCTCGATCTGCCCGCGATGATGGCGCAGAAGGACCGGGTGGTGGCGGCCAATGTCTCGGGCGTGGCCTTCCTGTTCAAGAAGAACAAGGTCGACTGGATCAAGGGAAGCGGCCGGATCGCTTCACCCGGCCTGGTGGAGGTCGCCCTCAACGAAGGCGGTCAGCGCCAGGTGAGGACGCGCCATATCCTGATCGCCACGGGCTCGGAGGTGACGCCGCTGCCGGGCATCGCGATCGACGAGCAGCGAATCATCTCCTCCACCGGCGGGCTCGCGCTGCCGGCCGTGCCGAAGCATCTGGTGGTCATCGGCGCCGGCTATATCGGGCTCGAGCTCGGCTCGGTCTGGCGCCGGCTCGGCGCCGAGGTGACGGTGGTGGAGTTCCTCGACCGCATCCTCCCCGGCATGGATGGCGAGGTGTCGAAGGTGATGGAGCGCCTGCTGCAGAAGCAGGGGATCTCCTTCCGGCTCGGCACCAAGGTGACCGCGGCAACGCCGAGCGAGACTGGTGTGGCGCTCACCCTCGAGCCCGCCAAGGGCGGCCCTGCCGAATCCCTTGCCGCCGATTTGGTGCTGGTGGCGGTCGGCCGGCGAGCTCATGTGGAAGGCCTGGGGCTGGAGGCCGTGGGCGTCGCGCTCGACGAGCGTGGGCGGGTCAAGACCGACGGCCATTTCGCGACCAATGTGCCCGGCATTCATGCCATTGGCGATGCCATCGCCGGGCCCATGCTGGCCCACAAGGCGGAGGACGAGGGGATCGCCGTCGCGGAGATTCTCGCCGGCCAGGCCGGGCATGTGAATTACGACGCCATTCCCGGCGTGGTCTATACCTGGCCTGAGGCCGCCGCCGTCGGGAAGACCGAGGAGGAGCTGAAGGCCCAGGGCATCGCCTATAAGGTTGGCAAGTTCCCCTTCATGGCCAATGGCCGGGCGCGCGCCATGGCCATGACCGACGGCTTCGTCAAGATCCTCGCCGACCAGGCGACGGATCGCATCCTCGGCGCCCATATCGTCGGCCCGAATGCGGGCGATCTGATCGCCGAGCTCGTCGTCGGCATGGAGTTTGCCGCGGCGGCGGAGGACATCGCCCGCGCCTGCCACGCCCACCCGACCCTGAACGAAGCCATCAAGGAAGCCGCCCTCGCCGTCGACGGCCGCGCGATCCACATCTGATCCGCCCGCGCCTACTCTCCACGTCATGGTCGGCGAAGGCCGACCATCCACGAGTTTGCCTGCCGTCGGCAAAGCATTCGGCCAAGCCTTACTGCTGTCTTCCACGCGGCGGGTACCACAAGACGCGGATGCTCGAGACAAGCCCGAGCATGACGAGAGGAGGGCCGCAGGGCGTCTAAGCGCTCTTCTTCGCGCGCGGATGGGCCTGCTCGTAGACCGCCAGCAGACCCGCGGCATCGACCTCCGTATAGCGCTGGGTGGTGGAGAGCGAGGCGTGGCCGAGCAGCTCCTGGATGGCGCGCAGATCCCCGCCGCCGGCGAGAAGATGGGTTGCGAAGCTGTGGCGCAGCGCATGGGGCGTGGCGGTGGCGGGAAGGCCGAGCAGCAGGCGAAGATGCTGCAACCGGCCCTGCACGATGCGCGGATTGAGCGGCCCCCCGCGCGCGCCCAGGAACAGAGGATCGTGCTTGAAGGGCGAGGCCGCGAGATAGTCGTCCAGTGCCGCGGCGACGATCGCCAGCACCGGCACGATGCGCTGCTTGCGCCCCTTGCCGGTGACGGTGAGCCGGCCCGAACGCGCCGCCTTCACATCGGCGCGGGTGAGCGAGAGCGCCTCGCCGAGGCGGAGCCCGCAGCCATAGAGCAGGGTCAGGAGGGCGGCATCGCGCTTGGCGATCCAGGGCTCGCCGCTGAGCTCGCCGATATTGGCGAGCGCATCCATGGCTTCGGCTTCGCTGAGGGCCCTGGGCACCGCTTTCGGCAGCTTAGGATTGCGCAAGCCGAGAACGGCTGCGTTCTCCACCAGCCCGCGCCGCGCGAGGAAGCGAAAGAAGCCGCGAACCACGCTGAGGGCACGCGCGGTCGATGTCGCCTTGAGCCCGCTTCCGGCGCGCTGGGCGAGCCAGGCGCGCAGATCGCCCCGCTCCAGCCCCCGCAGGCCCTTCAGCGAGGGTGGTGCGCCGTGATGACCCGCGAGGAAGGCGAGGAAGGCGAAGAGATCGCGCTCATAGGCTTCGAGGCTGAGGGCCGCGGCACGCCGTTCGGATTTGAGCCAGCTGCGCCAGGCATCGACCGGCCCGGCGAGATCGCCGGCAAGCGCGGTGGTGGAATTCAGGCCCTGAGCCCCAGCCATTGGCGCAGGCAATGCTCGATCACGCGGGCGAGGAAGCTCAGCAGCTCCGTGCCCTGGCCGGGATTGAAATAGCCCGGATGGCGCGTGCCGAAGACGAGGAGGCCAGGGGGCGCGCTGCGCCCCACCGTGAGCCGGATCAGCGCATCGGAGCGCACCAGCCCCGCGGCCGGCCCGAAGATGGTTTCGTCCCCATCGGCGTCGTCGCGCAGCATCACTTCCCCGCTGCCCAGCAGCTTGTCGACGAAGCCGCCCGGCAGCACCTGCACGCCCTCGACCGAGCGCGGCGGGCTGCCATTGGCAGCCTCGACGCAAAGCGCCGCCACGTCCACATCCAGCAGCACCGCCAGATCGGTGGTGACGATCTCGATCAGATGCTCGAAGCTCTCGGCATCGAGCAGCGCCAGGATCGAGCGATGGATGCGGTCCTGGGTCGAGAGATTGTCGCGGCTGTTGGCGACCAGCTCGTCCTGCAGCCCGCGCAGCCGGGTCAGGTCGCGGCGTAGCCGCTCGACCATGAACTGCTGCAGATCGACGACGCCGTCGCCATGGCTGCGCGCCGGCGCCATCTGGCTGTCGAGCAGCTCCGGATGACGCTGCAGGAAGGTGGGATGACGCTTCAAATAGTCGACGACCTGCGCGGCGGTGATGCGCGGGGCCGGGGCGAGGGCGTCTTCGGGATTTTGCGACAAAGCTAGCGAATTGACTGGACGGTCATCGCCTCATCGGCGAGGAACGCGGCCAGGCCCTTGGCTCGGAATAGAGCGATATCAGCGATGGCGACGAGACGTTTCATGGTCACCGAAGGCGAATCAGGCTCGACGGGCTAGAGTGTAGCCCATGCCAGACTCCCTTGCCATCTTGTTGCCGCTGCCGCTCGCGGGCAGCTACGACTATCTGGTCGAGGGGCAGGCACTGGCCGCCGGCGATTTCGTCGTCGTGCCGCTCGGCCAGCGCGAGACCATCGGCGTGGTCTGGGGGCCCGGCACTGGCGAGGTCCCCGGCCACAAGCTGAAAACCGTCATCGCCCGCCTCGATGTGCCGCCGCTGCCCGAGGTGACGCGGCGCTTCGTCGATCGGGTCGCAGCCTATACGCTTGCCCCGCCCGGCGCCGTGCTGCGCATGGCCATGAGCGTAACGGCCGCCCTCGAGCCGCCGCGCATGCTGGCCGCCTGGCGCCTGGCGCAGGAGCCGGCGGCTGCCTCTCAGCCCCGGGAGACTCCCGCCCGCCTGCGCGTGCGCGCGGTGCTGCAGCAGGGTCCGGCGCGGGGCACCGCAGATCTTGCGCGCGAGGCCGGGGTCGGCACGGGCGTGATCAAGGCGATGGCGGCAGCGGGCCTTCTCGAAGCGGTCAACCTGCCGCCGCCATCCATCTTTCACCGGCCCGACGGATTCATGGCCGGGCCCGAGCTCTCCGCCGCCCAGCGCGAGGCGGCCGACAATCTCGTGGCCTCCATGGCCGATGGCGGCGTGACCCTCTTGGACGGCGTCACCGGTTCGGGCAAGACCGAGGTCTATTTCGAGGCCGTGGCAGCGGCGCTTCGCAGCGGCCGGCAGGCGCTCGTGCTGCTGCCGGAGATCGCGCTCACCTCGCAATGGCTCGAGCGCTTCGAGCGGCGCTTCGGCGCCCGGCCCGCCGAATGGCATTCCGACCTCACCGGCGCCGAGCGGCGCGTCGCCTGGCGGGCCATCGCCGCGGGAGAGGCGCGCGTCGTCGTCGGCGCGCGTTCCGCTCTCTTCCTCCCTTATCCCGATCTCGGCCTGATCATCGTCGATGAGGAGCATGAGCAGGCCTACAAGCAGGAGGATGGCGTTGCCTATCAAGCGCGCGACAAGGCGGTGCTGCGCGGCCACCTCGCTCGCATTCCCGTGGTGCTGGTCTCCGCCACGCCCTCGCTCGAGACGCTGCAGAACGTCGCATCGGGGCGCTATCGGGCCCTCCATCTTCCCGATCGCCATGCCGGTGCGGCCTTGCCCAAAGTCAGCGCCATCGATCTCAGGCGCGACCGCCCCGCGCGCCAGCGCTGGCTGTCGCCGGGACTGGTCGCAGCATTGGAGAAGACGCTGGCCGAGGGCGAGCAGGCCCTGCTGTTCCTCAATCGCCGCGGCTATGCCCCGCTGACGCTCTGCCGCCATTGCGGCCATCGCCTCAACTGCCCCAACTGCACCGCCTGGCTGGTGGAGCATCGCCATGCCGGCCGCCTGCAATGCCATCATTGCGGCTACCAGGCGCGCCAGCCCGAAGCCTGCCCGGCCTGCGGCACGGCGGGCAGCTTCGCCGCCTGCGGTCCCGGCGTCGAGCGCCTGGCGGAGGAAGCCGCCGCCCTGTTTCCCGCGGCCCGCATCGCGCTTCTCACCAGCGATACCCTGGGCGGTCCGCGCTCGGTCGGCGCGTTGATCGATCGCATCTTGCGCCATGAGCTCGATCTCCTGATCGGCACCCAGATTGTGGCCAAGGGTCATCACT
>DATFRE010000336.1:0-6996 GCA_035263545.1 Dongiaceae bacterium | reverse complement strand
TGATCTCGAGCTCGCCGCGGGCGGAGGGCTTTACCTCGGCGGCGATGTCTACCACATCGGGCCCATAGAAATAGAGCCCGGTCGCCGCCCAGTTCGATTTGGGCGCCTTCGGCTTCTCCTCGATCGAGACCGGACGGCTCTCCTCGTCGAATTCGATGACGCCGTAGCGCTCCGGATCGTCGACCCAATAGGCGAAGATCGTCGCACCTTCCGTCACCGTGCCGGCCCGATGCAGGATGTCGCTGAGCCCATGGCCGAAGAAGAGATTGTCGCCCAGCACGAGGGCGGCCGGCTGCCCCGCCAGGAAGTCGCGGCCGATGATGAAGGCCTGCGCCAGCCCGTCGGGGCGCGGCTGCTCGGCATAGGCGATTTCGATCCCCCATTGCCGGCCATCGCCCAGCGCCTCGCGGTAGCGCTCCACATCCCGGGGCGTGGTGATGACGAGGATCTCGCGGATGCCGGCCAGCATCAGGGTCGAGAGCGGATAGTAGATCATCGGCTTGTCGTAGACCGGCAGCAGCTGCTTGCTGACCGCGTAGGTGACCGGATAGAGCCGGGTGCCGGCACCCCCTGCCAGAATGATTCCCTTCATCTCGTCCCTTATCCCAGCGCTGCGATGTCCTTCAGGCAGCGGGCCAGGCTGTCGCGCCAGGGCCGCGCCGTCACCCCATAGAGGCGGGCGAATTTCGCGCTGTCCAGCACCGAATTGGCCGGCCGGCGCGCCGGGGTCGGGTACTCCCTCGTCGCGATGGGAATGACCCGGGGCCGCGGCTCCCCGACAAGCTCGAAAATGGCCTGGGCAAAGCCGAACCAGCTCGTCTGCCCGGCACCGCAGAAATGGAAGGTGCCATGGTCGCGGCCGCCCTCGGCGAGCCGGATCGCAGCCGCCTGCACGGCGCGCGCCAGCTCCGCGGCGGCGGTGGGGCAGCCGGTCTGGTCGTCGACGACGCGGAGCTCCGGCCGCTCGCGTCCTAAGCGCAGCATGGTGCGCACGAAATTCTGGCCGAGCGGCGCATAGACCCAGGCGGTGCGCAGGATGACGTGGGCCGGCAAGCAGGCCCTGATGGCGCTCTCGCCCGCCTCCTTGCTGGCGCCATAGACCGAGACGGGATGGACGGGATCCTCCTCGACATAGGGTCCGGTCTTGCTGCCGTCGAAGACATAGTCGGTCGAGACGTGGATGAGCGGTGCTTCGATGGTGCGGCAGGCCTCGGCGAGGGCGGCCGGGCCGTCGCGATTGACGGTGAAGGCGAGCGCGGGCTCGCTTTCCGCCTTGTCGACGGCGGTGTAGGCGGCCGCATTGATCACCAGATCGGGCTTCGCGGCGATGACCGCCGCGCGCGCGGCGGCAGGGTGGGCCAGATCGATCTCCTGGCGGCCGCGGCACTCGACCGCGAGGCCCTGAGGCCAGTCCGCCGCGGCAAGCGCACGGGCGAGCTGGCCGGAGCGGCCGATGACGAGGATGCGCTTCATGCGTCTGTGCGACGGCCCCTCAGCGCGCGAGGCCGAGCCGCCCGCCGTCATAGCGGCCCTGCACCTGCTGCCACCACGGGGCATTCTCGATATACCAGTCGACCGTCGCCGCAAGCCCGCTCTCGAAGCTCGCGCGCGGCTTCCAGCCGAGCTCGCGCTGGGCATGGCTGGCATCGATGGCATAGCGCAAATCGTGACCGGGCCGGTCGGTGACGAAACGGATCAGGCGCTCGCGCGGGCCGGCGCCGTCGGGATGGCGGCGGTCGAGGATGGCGCAGATCGCCCGAACGACCTCGAGATTGCTGTGCTCCGCCCCGCCGCCGAAATTGTATTTGCCGCCGGGCTTTCCCGCCTCGAGTGCCAGGCAGAGCCCGCGCACGTGATCCTCGACATGCAGCCAGTCGCGCCGGTTCTCGCCACGGCCATAGACCGGCAGCTCCCGGCCCGAAAGCGCGTTGATGATCATCAGCGGGATCAGCTTCTCGGGAAACTGGCAGGGGCCGTAATTGTTGGAGCAGTTGGTGATGATCACCGGCAAGCCGAAGGTGTGATACCAGGCGCGCGCTAGGTGATCGGCGCCCGCCTTGCTGGCGGAATAGGGCGAGTTCGGCGCATAGGCCGTGTCCTCGCGGAAGAGCCCCGTCTCGCCGAGGCTGCCATAGACCTCGTCAGTGGAGACGTGGAGGAAGCGGAAGGCCGCGCGGCGGCCTTGGTCGAGGGCCCGCCAATAGTCGCGCGCCGCCTCCAGCAGGATGCAGGTGCCGACCACATTGGTCTCGATGAAGGCGGCCGGCCCGTCGATGGAGCGGTCGACATGGCTCTCCGCGGCCAGATGCATGACCGCATCGGGGCGATAGCGCTCGAACACCCGGCGCAGCGCCGCGCCGTCGCAGATATCGACCTTTTCGAAGGCGTAGCGCGGGTTGGAGGCGATGGGCGCAAGGGACTGCGGATTGGCGGCGTAAGTCAGCTTGTCGACATTGATGACGGCCGAGTCCGTCTCGGCGATCAGATGGCGGCAGAGGGCGGAGCCGATGAAGCCCGCCCCTCCGGTCACGAGAATGCGTGATGCCATTCAGCGGCTTCCTTCATAGGCAAAGGGCGATGGCCCGAGCTCGGCCAGGCGCGGCAGGCGGGCATCTCGCTCCGCCAGCTGGGGCGCGCCGTCGACCGGCCAGGCGATGGCGAGATCGGGATCGTTCCACAGCAGACCGCCTTCGGTCTCGGGATGATAGAAGTCCGTCACCTTGTAGGCGACCAGCGTGTCGGGTCGCGTCGTGCAGTAGCCATGGGCGAAGCCCGGCGGCACGAAGATCTGGTTGCCGAGCTCGGCGCTGAGCTCGACGCTCACATGCTGGCCATAGGTCGGCGACCCCTGGCGGATGTCGAGGGCGACGTCGAAGATCGCGCCCTGCAGCACGCCGACGAGCTTGCCCTGGGCATGGGGCGGCTTCTGGTAATGCAGGCCCCGCAGGGTCCCGACCGCCGCGGAGAAAGCCAGATTGTCCTGGACGAAGAGCTGGTCGAGCCCGGCCGCGGCGAAATTCCGGGCGTTGTACCATTCGGAAAAGTAGCCCCGCGCGTCGCCGAAGCGCTTGGGCTGGTAGATCTTCACCTCGGGCAAGGCGGTCGCGGTGACTTTCATACTCTGGTCCTAGGCCGGCGGGGGCGGCATATTCGCCCGCGGCCCCGCGAAAATCCACAGAATGCCGCTCCCCGAAGCGGCAATCGCTCCCGAGGTCGGCGCGCGGATGCTTAGCCGAGCCGCTCCAGAAGGGCAAGCAGGCCCTGGAGCAGGGCGACCGGATCGGGCGGGCAGCCGCGGATGTGAAGGTCGACCGGAATGACCACGCCGACCCCGCCCGAAACCGCATAGCCCTCCTTGAACAGGCCGCCATCGAAGGCGCAATCGCCCACCGCCACGACCCATTTGGGATCCGGGGTCGCCGCATAGGTCCGCTGCAGCGCTTCGGCCATGTTGCGCGTGACCGGGCCGGTCACCAGCAGCACATCGGCATGGCGCGGCGAAGCGACAAATTTCAGCCCGAAGCGCTCCAGGTCGTAATAGGGGTTGTTGAGGGCGTGGATCTCCAGTTCGCAGCCATTGCAGCTCCCGGCATCGACCTGACGGATGGCAAGGCTGCGGCCGAGCTTCTGGCGGGCCTTGAGATCCAGGCTCTCGGCGAGCGCTTCGGGGCCCTTCATGGTCACGGGGCGATGCAGCAGGGCCTCAGCGATCAGCTTCCACATCGCCTAGAGATCCTGTCCTGAATAGGAGCCGTTGAAGGACTTATTGCAGAGCGGGAAGTCCGCGACGATGTTGCCTTCGATCGCCGCCTCCAGCAGCGGCCATTGGAACCAGGAGGGATCGCGCGGGTGACAGCGGGCGACGCGGCCCTCCGCATCGAGGCTGAGCCAGGTCATGATCTCGCCGCGGAAGCCCTCGACCAGAGCGAGGCCCTCGCCCGACCGGCGCGGCAGCTCGCAGGCGATCAGCCCGGCCGGCAGGCGCGAGAGGATCTGGTCGATCAGCTTCAGGCTCTCGCCGGCCTCCTGCAGGCGGATCTGAAGGCGGGCGTTGACGTCGCCCTCCATCAGCACCGGCACCGCGAAGTCCAGCTCGTCATAGGGTGGATAGCCGGGATTGCGCCGCGCATCCTGGCCCCGGCCCGAGGCTCGGCCGACGAAGCCCCCGGTGGCGAAGCGATGAACGAGCTCGGGCTTGACGATACCGGTCAGCACGGTGCGGTCGAGCAGCGAAGGCTTGGTTTCATAGACATGGGCGAGTGCCGCGAGTCTGGGGCCAAGGCTCCGCGCGAGCCCGGCGAGGCGCGCGATGCCCGCCGCGTCGAGATCGACGGCGGTGCCACCCGGCAGCACGCAATCCATCATCAGGCGATGGCCGAAGCAATCCTTCGCCGCGCGCAGCACCTGCTCGCGCAGCAGGGAGTACTGGGCCAGCAGCAGAGGAAAAGTCGCGTCGTTGCAGATCGCGCCGATATCGCCGAAATGGTTGGCCAGACGCTCGAGCTCGGCCATCAACGCCCTCAGCCACTGAGCGCGGGCCGGTGCCTCGATGCCGAGGGCGGCCTCGATTGCCCGGGCGAAGGCGAGACTGTGGGCGACGGTGCTGTCGCCCGAGAGCCGACCGGCGAGACGTGCGGCCTCCAGCGGCGCGCGGCCGGCCATCAGGGATTCGATCCCCTTATGGACATAGCCCAGCCGCTCCTCCAGCCGCACCACCGTCTCGCCGTTGACGTGGAAGCGGAAATGCCCCGGCTCGATGATTCCGGCATGGACCGGGCCGACAGGGATCTGATGCAGGATGGCCCCGGTCGCCTCGGCGGCGAGGAAGGGATAGGGCTCGGCCGCGCCGGCGCGCGAGCCGGGCCAGCGGCCATGATCGAGCCAGGACCGCTTGTCCGCCGCCCCTTCGGCCTCGAGGCCGAAGAGATCGCGGGCCGCGCGCTCGAGGCGGATCGCGCTCGGCCGATGGATCGAGACGGCGGGATAGCGGCGCTCGGGGCAGAGAAGGCTCGCGACCGCGACCTCTGTATCGTCGCGAAGCGCGAGGTGCACGGTCTCGCTCTCGCCCCAGAGCCCGAGCAGCGACCAGTCGCTCGCCGCCAGGCGGTCCAGAAGCGCCTGCCATCCGGCGCGGTCGAGTTCGTGGCGCGGCCAGGGGCGATGATCCGGCCGAGCGGGTGCGAGGCTGGCGAGGAAGGCCTGGAGGTCCTGGGTCATTCCCTGGGTCATCCGAGGAGCCTCGCAACGGTCTGGAACCACTGGACCAGCGGGCCCGGCAGATGCAGGCCCGCCACCAGCACCAGACCGAGATGGGCCCAGAGCGGCGTCAAATTCGCGCCGACCGGCTTGTAGGGCTGGGGCGAGGGGGTGCCGAAGGCGACTCCCTGCAGCCGCAGGATGAGAGCGCCGAAGGCGACCAGCAGGCCCACCACCAGGGGCAACGCCAGCCAGGGCACGCGCGCCATGGTCGATGTGACCACCAGGAACTCGCTGACGAAAATGCCGAGCGGCGGCAGTCCGGCGATGGCCACCACGGCGATGAGGAAGCCCCAGCCCAGCGCCGGGTGGCTCGCCGTCAGTCCGCGGATCTCTGCGATGCGCTGCGTGCCCTTGACCTGGGCGATATGGCCGACGGCGAAGAAGATCCCGGACTTCACCAGGCTGTGCATGGTCATGTGCAGCAGGCCGGCAAAATTCGCCAGCGGCCCGCCCATGCCGAAGGCGAAGGTGATGATGCCCATATGCTCGATCGAGGAATAGGCGAAGAGGCGCTTGATATCGCGCCGGCGGTAGAGCATGAAGGCCGCGAGCAGCAGGGAGGAGAGCCCCATGGTCACCATCATGGGGCCGGGCGCCAGCGCCGCGGCATTCGCCGCCAGCAGCATCTTGAAACGCAGCACCGCATAGAGGGCGACGTTCAGCAGCAGGCCGGAGAGCACCGCCGAGATCGGCGTCGGACCCTCGGCATGGGCGTCGGGCAGCCAGGCATGCAAGGGGGCGAGCCCCACCTTGGTGCCGTAGCCCACCAGCAGGAACACGAAGGCGAGGTTCAGGATCGCGGGGTCGAAGCGGCTCGCCTGATGGATGATCGAGGCCCAGGCCATGGCTTCGAGCCCGCTGCCCATGACCGACTGGGCCGAGAGATACATGAGGATGGTGCCGAAGAGCGCGAGCGCGATGCCGACTCCGCAGAGGATGAAATATTTCCAGGCAGCTTCGATCGATTCCCGCGTGCGGTAGAGCGAGATCATCAGCGCGGTGGTGAGCGTCGCCCCTTCGACGGCCACCCACATGACGCCGAGATTGTTGGCCACCAGCGCCAGCAGCATGGTGAGGATGAAGGCCTGATACATCGCGTGGTAGAAGCGCAGCTTCGCCGGATCGAGCCGCCCGGTCTCGAGCTCGTGGCGGATATAGCCGGCGCTGAACAGGCTCGTGGTGAAGCCCACGAAGGCGGTCAGCACCACGAGATAGATGTTGAAGTCGTCGATGAAGATGAGGCGGGTCGCCGCCGGCCGGACGAAGAAGAGGCTGGCCCCGGCGGCAAGCGTCACCAGCGAGGCAAGCGCGTTCAGTCGCGCCGCCAGGATCTGATGACGGCCCGGGACCAGCGCCAGGAGCGCGGCGGACACAAGCGGCGCGCCGAGGACCGCATAGACCGGGTTCAGATCGCCGCTCATTGGCGCTCGCCCCGGAAGGTCTCGAGAGACTGGAGGTCGAGGGTGTCGAAGCGGTCGCGGATGTGGAAGAAGAAGATGCCGAAGATGATGAAGGCGACCATCACCGAAAAGGCGACGCTCATCTCGACCACGAGCGGCATGCCGACGACCCCCACGGCGGCCAGGATCAGCCCGTTCTCCAGCGACATGAAGCCGATCACCTGGGTCACGGCGTTGCGCCGGGTGATCATCATCAGCAGGCCCAGCAGGACGATGGAGAGCGCCAGCGCCAGGTCGTCGCGCGTCATCAGGATCGACTGCCGGGTCAGCGGCAGCA
>DATFRE010000335.1:0-5932 GCA_035263545.1 Dongiaceae bacterium | reverse complement strand
CGAGCGCTCGGCCAGCATCTGCTCGAAGCGTGTCGCAGTGGTCAAGTCACTCGCTCACGATACCTTAGACTGTGATTGCCGAAAACTGGATTCAACCAAAGGTGAAGCCCGAGGAAGGAGGCGGCATGAAGCTCACGATCCGTCCGCTCACGCCCGATCTGTGGCCCGCCTTCGAGGACCTCTTCGGCAAGAACGGGGCCTGCTATGGCTGCTGGTGCATGTATGGGCGCATCGGGAGCGCCTATCGTCGGCGGCCGCGGGACGACAACAAGGCTCGGTTCCGGGAGATCGTGGAGCGCGGTCCGCCGCCGGGGCTGCTTGCTTTCGAGGGGGATCTGGCCGTGGGCTGGTGCCAGGTGACCCCGCGCGATTGCGTGCCCTGGCTCGATCGCCTCTGGCGCCTCGCGCGCGTCGACGACCTGCCGGTCTGGTCGCTCTCCTGCTTCTATATCCGCATCGGCTATCGCCGGAAGGGCGTGTGCACGGCGCTCATCGCTGCGGCGCTCGAGGCGGCGAGAGAGGCGAAGGCGCCAGCGCTGGAAGCCTATCCCTTCGACGCAAAGGTCTCGCCGAGCGCCTCGGGCACCGGCTATGCCACGACCTTCGCGCGGGCCGGATTCGAGATCGTCGCCCGCCGGGCGCCGGCCCGCCCGATCATGCGCTACGATCTGAGGACAGGCCACGCGAAGCGGCAAAAGTGAGGAAGATGCTGACCGGCCGGCGAATTCCGGTAATCATGGCGCCCAGGCGGCATGCGAAGGCGGCAAGACCCGCCATCCTTGATGCCGATGACCTGGGAGGCCGGAGCGATGAGGGAGCCTGTCGACCACGGCGCGCCGCCGGCCCCGCCTTCGTGAGGCCATGGCGGTCGCGGTCTTCGACATCGGCAAAACCAATGTGAAGCTCTCGCTGGTGGAGGGCGGCGCCATCCGGCGCACCCTTTCGGCGCCGAACCGCACGCTCCCCGGCCCGCCTTATTCCCATGCGGATGAGGGGGCGATCTGGTCTTTCCTCATGGAGGGCCTCGGCCGGCTCGGCAGGGAGGCGCGGATCACCGATATCGTGCCCGTGGCCCATGGCGGGGCCTGCGCGCTCGTCGATGCGTCAGGCGCACTTGCGCTACCGATTCTCGATTACGAATTCTCAATCGACGATGACGACTATGACCGTGTGGTATCGCCCTTCTCGGAGACCTTCACCCCACCGCTGATGGGCGGCCTCAATATCGGACGCCAGCTTCTCTGGTTCGCCAAGGCCTTTTCCGAGGCCTTCGGACGGGCCCGCCAGCTCCTCCTTCATCCGCAATATTGGAGCTTTCGCCTGAGCGGCGTCGCCAGCAGCGAGTTGACCTATCTCGGCAGCCATACCGGCCTCTGGCGTCCGGCCGAGGGCGGCTTCAGCGGGCTGGTGGACCGCATGGGCTGGCACCACCTCTTTCCGCCGCTGCGCAAAGCGAGCGAGGTGCTGGGGCCGATCCTGCCCACGATTGCCGCCGAGACGGGGCTCTCTCCCGACTGCCGGGTGCGGACGGGGATCCATGACAGCAGCGCCTCGTTCCTGCGCCACCGGCTCTCCCGCCCCGCACCGTTCACGGTCGCCTCCACCGGCACCTGGATCGTCTCCATGGCGGCCGGCGCCGATCCCGTCACTGTGCCGGAGAACCGGAACTGCCTGGTCAATGTCGATGCCCTGGGATCGCCAGTGCCCTGCTGCCTGTTCATGGGGGGACGGGAATATGCCGAGCTCACGGCGGGGCTCACGGCCGAGCCGCCCCGTCGCGATGCAATTGCCGCGGCAATCCAGAACCGGAGCATGCTGATCCCGCCGCTGAGCGAGGGCGGCAGCCCCTTCATCGGGCGGCCCCCCGGCGGAGCGTCGGGGCCGGCACCGCGCTCGGACGGTGAAGCGATGGCGCGGGCCAGCCTCTATCTGGCGCTGATGACCGACTATTGCTTCGATCTGCTGAAGGCCGCGGGGCCGGTGATCGTGGAGGGCAGCCTGATCGGCAATGACATCTTCCTCGCAGCGCTGGCGGCGCTGCGCCGGCCTGAGAGGCTGTTCGTTTCCAGCGATGCGACGGGGACGGTGAGCGGGGCGGTGCTGCTGGCCGGCGAGCGGATTCCCGAAACGCCCGCTTTACTGGCGCCGCTGGATCTGCCCATCGAAGACTACCGGCGGGCCTGGCGGGAGGCCCTCCCCGCATGATGGAGCCCCTGGTCGAGCTCTCCGGCATCTCGAAATCCTTCGGGCCCGTGCGGGTGCTGAAGGATGTCGATTTCGTGGTCCGGCCGGGGGAAGTTCATGCCCTGCTGGGCGAGAACGGGGCGGGCAAGTCGACCCTGATCAAGATCATCGCCGGCGTTCTCGCGGCCGATAGCGGCGAGATGCGGGTCGAGGGCAGACCGGCGCGCTTCGCCTCGCCGCGGGAGGCCGCTTCTCACGGGATCGCCACGGTCTATCAGGAGCTGCTCCTGTTCCCGGAGCTGACCGTCGCCGAGAACATCCATATAGGCCATGCGCCGCGCACGCGGCTGGGCACTGTGGACTGGCCGGCCATGCGCGCCGGCGCGCGCGCTTTGCTCGATTCCCTCGACAGCCAGGATCTCGACGTCGACATCCCCGTGGGCCGGCTCTCGGTCGCGAACCGCCAGCGGGTCGAGATCGCCAAGGCGCTCTCCCAGGAGGCGAAGCTCGTCGTCATGGACGAGCCGACGGCGGCACTGGCGGATGCCGATGCAAGGCGGCTGATGGATATCGTCCGCCGGCTCAGGGAGCGCGGGGTCGGCATCGTCTATGTGAGCCACCGCCTGCCCGAGATCTTCGCGCTGGCCGACCGGGTGACGGTGCTGCGCGACGGCGCCCTTGTCGGCACCAGGGCGGTGGGCGAGGTCGGCGAGGCCGAGCTGGTCTCGATGATGGTCGGCCGGGCCATCGATCGCCTCTACCCCAAGATCGAGACGCAGCCGGGCCCGGCTGTGCTCGAGCTGCGCAACCTCTCCTATCGCGATACCGTGCGCGACATCAGCCTGACGCTGAGGGCCGGCGAGATCCTCGGCCTCGCGGGCCTGATCGGCGCGGGGCGCACCGAGCTGGCGCTCACCATCTTCGGCATCACGCCGGCCACTTCGGGGGAGATCGTGGTCGATGGGAGGCCGGTCTCGATCCGCAGCCCCGCCGCAGCGCGCCGGCTGGGCATCGCCTATGTGCCTGAGGACCGTGGCTCGCAGGGGCTGATCCGCCCGCAGACAGTGCGCGAGAACCTGTCGCTGGCGATCCTCGACCGTCTCGCCCGCCTTCTGATGGTTGACCGGCTGCGGGAGACCGCGCTCGCGAGAGACGCCATCGCGCGCTTCGCGATCCGCACCCGCGGGCCGGAGCAGCGGGTGCGCCAGCTCTCGGGCGGCAACCAGCAGAAGGTGGTGCTGGCCAAGTGGGTTGCGACCGAGCCTCGGGTGCTGCTCATGGATGAGCCGACCCGGGGCATCGATGTGGGCGCCAAGGCGGAGATCCATGCCCTGATGAGCCGCCTGGCAAGCCAGGGGCTCGCCATCCTGATGATCTCTAGCGAGCTGCCGGAGGTGCTGGGGATGAGCGACAGGGTGCTGGTCATGCGCGGCGGGCGCATCACCGGCAGCTTCGAGCGCCACGAGGCGACACCGGACAGCGTGGGCGCGGCCATGACCGCGGCCCGGGGCAGGCCGCTCACGGAAATGGCCTCGGGAGCGGCATCGTGACGGCGCGGATCATCGCCGGTCCCCCGCCCGCCCGGCGCCTGGCGCTCAGGATCGAATCCTACGGCCAGGAGCTGGTGATCCTGGGGGTGATCCTGCTGCTGTTTCTCGTGGTGGGGCTGATCAATCCGCGCTTCCTCAGCCACACGAACCTCATCAGCATCTTCGCCGGCAATGCCTATGTGGCCGTGGCCGCCATCGGCATGTCGCTGGTGATCATCTCCGGCCATATCGACGTCTCTGTGGGTTCGCTGATCGGCGTGTTGGCGACCATCAGCGGCACGCTTGCGGTCAACGGGTATCCGGTGGTCATCGCCTGGCTGGCGCCGCTCGTCATCGGGATCGCGATCAACGCCTTCGTCGGCCTGCTGGTGGCCTATGCGCGGATCCCCTCCATCGTGACAACGCTGGGCATGCTCTCGATCCTGAAAGGCGGCCTCATCAGCGTCACCGGCGGAGCCTGGATCACCAACCTGCCGCGCGGCTATCTGATAGCCCAGTTCCACCTCCTCGGCATTCCGCTGCCGATTTATGCCATGGTGATCCTCACCATCCTCGCCGCGCTCTGGGCCCGCCATGCGCGGTTCGGCCGGACGATCTATGCCATCGGCGGCAATCCCGAGGCGGCGCGCGTCTCGGGAATCCGCATCCAGCCTTCGGTGGTGGCGGTCTTTGCCATCCATGGGCTGTTCGCCGGCATCGCGGCGGTGCTGTTCGCGACCCAACTCCAGGTGATCCAGTCGACCGTGCCGCCCAATCTCGAGCTGACGGTCATCACCGCCTCGGTGGTCGGTGGCGTCAGCATCCTGGGCGGCACCGGGACCGTGATCGGCTCGACGCTGGCCGCGATCCTCTTCGCCACCATCGGCTCCTCGCTCATCTTCCTCAGCGTCTCCGCCTATTGGCTGCGCGCCGTGCAGGGCCTGCTGATCCTGGCGACGGTGCTGGCGGACATGGCCCGGCGCCGGCGGATATGAGAGGGCCCCTATGACCCTCGACCGGATCCTGCGCCATGAGACGGTCCTCGCGGTGCTGCTTGTCGCCGCCCTCGTGGTGCTGGCGGGGCAGTCGGCGCATTTCTTCACCGCCGACAACCTGCTGAACCAGGGTCGGCTTATGGCCGAGGTGGGGCTGGTGGCGCTACCCATGACCTTCGTCATCGTCACCGGTGGGATCGATCTCTCCGTCGGCTCGATCTTCGGCCTCTCGGCGATACTTCTCGGGGTCTTCTGGCACAATCTCGGTCTCGCGCTGCCGCTCGCCATGCTGCTCGCGAGCCTGGTGGGCGGGCTTGCCGGCATCGTGAACGGCGTCATCATCACGCGCTTCCGCGTGCCGCCGCTGATCGCAACCCTGGCGACGCTCGCGCTCTATCGGGGCCTGGCCGAGGGAATCAGCCAGGCGCGCTCAGTCCGGGGATATCCGGACTGGTTCTTCATCCTGGGCCAGGGCGAGGTGCTGGGCGTGCCGACGCAGCTCTGGTTCCTGCTGCTCCTGACGGCGGCCGCGGCAGTGCTGCTCGGCCTCACGACCTTCGGGCGCATGGTCTATGCCATCGGCAGCAACGAGACCGCCGCGCGCTTCTCGGGCCTGCGCGTCGACCGGGCGAAGCTCCTGATCTATGCCGGATCGGGGCTGATCTCGGGGCTCGCCGCTGTCATTTTCGTCTCGCGGGTTTCGACCACGCGCTCCGACATGGGCACCGGCCTCGAGCTCGATGTCATCACCGCGGTGGTGCTGGGCGGGACCTCGATCTTCGGCGGGCGCGGCACGATCATCGGCACGGCCCTGGGGCTTGCCCTGATGCAGGCGATGAAGAGCGGGCTCGCGCTCGCCGGGGTCAAGGGAGACGGAACGATCGTGGTGATCGGCATCGTGCTGATCGCCGCAATCCTGATCGGCAATCTTCTCAGCCGCAACGGCGACGGCTGAGCTGGGAGGAAAGGCGTGGTCTCGCCGTCCGGACAACCCACGCCCGCAACAAGGAGAAGAGCGATGTTGAAGCCTCTGATTTTTGCGCTCGGCCTCGCGCTTGCGACGGGAAGCGTCGCATGGGCGGATTCCCCCTGGACCGGCGGCGACAGCCTGCCCACCAACCCGCTGGCCTGCGACAACACGCCGGGCACCGCCACGGCGAAGCCCTATGACGGCGCCCAGCCCACCGGTGCCCCGGATCTGAAGGGCAAGAAGATCAACGTGGT
>DATFRE010000334.1:0-15573 GCA_035263545.1 Dongiaceae bacterium | reverse complement strand
ACGATCTGCACGCCGTTGATGGGGTCTTGGCCACCGAATGAGGCAGGTCGATCACCGCCGTGCGCCGGCCAGCATCGCTCAGCCAGCGCCAGAAGGGCACGGGCATGTCGCCGCTCGGCGGCGCGGTCAGTCGCCGCCTATAGGTCGCGACCTCGATCTCGTCCCAGCAATGGAAATGATGGCGATCCGGGCGCAGCGCGGTCGCGAAGCTCATCCAGAGCGCGCCAACTTAGAGGCCGAAGGGATTGTGGACCCGGCAGCGGGCGGCCCGATCGAAGAGGCGGCGGAGCGCCGGCAATTCGCCGGCCATGGCGAGGCCCCGCGCGATCTCGTGATCGCAGGCGTCGAGCGCGATGTAGATGATTGGGCCGCGGGCGCTCACCGGCGGTTCTTCTCGCGCACGAAGGCCAGATCTGCCTTGAAGGTGGGTCCGTTGCTCAGGCGGTGCGGCGCATCGGTGGTATAGAAGCAGGCAATGGCCGGCAGGCCGAGGGGCGGCGCCTCGCGGGTCAGCCGAAGGAAGAGATCCCAGTCTCCCATCTCCCGCAGGGATTCGTCGAACTGAGCCTGGGGCAGACGAGCGCGATGGGCGATGCAGCCTATATCGGCGATGTTGTGCCGCGCGACCGACTGATGATCATAGGGCCAGAAATAGAGCTTCGGGAGGTCGCCGCAGCTCTTCCGGTCGATGCGGGCCGTGTCGTCGACGATGAAGGCGCCGTAGAGGACATCGGCCGCGGGCCGCTGCTCGAAGCCCCAGACGACCGACTTCAGCCAGTCGGGATGCATGACGTTATCGTCGTCGAGATAGGCGATCAGCGCGCCGCGTGCTTGCCGCAGCCCCAGATTGCGCGCCGCGCAGACGCCGGCGCCATGGGGGCGCAAGCACCGTATCCGCGGGTCGGTCAACCCGTCGATGACCGCGCCGGTGTCATCCTCGCTACCGTCGTCCACGATCAAAAGCTCCCAGTTCGAATGCGCCTGCGCCAGGACGGAATCCACAGCGCGGGGCAGCAGCTCGGCGCGATCGCGGGTCGGCAGAATCACCGAGACGAGCGGTGCATTCCGCGGCGGAAGATGGCTGATCCAGTCCATGAATGCGCGGACGGCGAGCTGCCGCTCTTGCGCGTCGATCGAATATTGGACGGCATCCATGCGCGCCAGCAAGGCCGCTTCGTGACCTCTGATCTGCCCTTCGAGGACACCGAACCGCGCCTGCGCTGCAGAGTTTTCGCTCGTGACCCGGGTTTCGAATGCGCCGGTCCGTGCGGCGGCCGCTGCCTGTTCGCCTTCGATCTCGGCCATGCGCGCCAGTGCGGCCGCTTGTGCAAGTTCCGCCGCCGCCTCCATTGCCGCGAGCCGGGCCTCGAGCGCGGCGAGCCGCTGCTCGTTCAGCTGGAGCCGCGCCTTTGCATTGGCAAGGCGCCGGAAGAGCTTCAGCCGATCCCAGAAGGCGGAGGGCAATCGAGGTCCCGGTTCCTAGCCGCGCCGGCGCAGCCAACCGTCGAGGCTGATGAAACCCGGCCCGGCGATGAAGAGCGCGAGATAGCCGCCCATGATGGCGACGTTCTTCATGAAGTTGGCGTATTGGCTCTGATAATGGTCCGGATCCGCCGCCCAGAAGGGATGGCCCAGCACCGCGGTGAAGGCGACGAAGACGACCATCAGGGCGGCGATGGCTTGCGTCGCGAGCCCAAACAGGATGCAGAGGCTGCCCAGGAACTCCGCGGCCACGGCGGCAAGCGCCCAGAGGAAGGGCAGCGGCAGTCCCTTGCCGGTCATGGAATCGGCGAAGGCGGCGAAATGGGAAAGCTTGCCGAAGCCGCTCTGCACGAAGATCGCGGCCAGCAGAATGCGGGCGAGAAGCAGGACGCCGTCGCGGTTGCGCTCGGCGAGGCTTTCGAAAAAGCTGGGGTTCATCGGATCTTCCTCTCGTTGGCGGCCCGATTCCGCGCAGGACTTCAGGACCGGGAACACTAGAGCCAAGTTTCCGAAAGCGCCACGGTACGCACAGATGAGAGGATATCGATCAGGGGGTGAAAGGCTCGTCGCGATCGAGATGGCGGAGCGACTGGACGAACTCCATCGCATCGGGGACGCTGTCCTCGACGGTCAGCTCCGCTGGCGGGTGGCTGGGCGCGCGGGGCCGGGTGCCGAGCGCTGCGGCCTCGCTGGCCCAACGGCCATCGAGCCAGGCGGCATAGGGCACGAAGCTCTGCCGGCCGCGGAGCGCGGGCTTGCGACGCGCATTGCCGGTGTTGATGGCCGAGAGGGTGGCGCGCGCGCCATGGGCCGCGAGCAGGCGCTCGGCATCTATGGTCATGACCACGGCCCTGGATGAGGCCGCGCCGGCGCGCCGCTGGCGATCCAGCCGGCCCGGGTCGAACCAGAAGAAGACCTTGGAATTGACGAGCGCATACCACTCGGCCGGGGTCATACCGATCAGGCAGCGGACAAGGGCTGCCGGCGGCATGGGCACCTGATCGCGCGGGACGGCGCCTGTGGGCAAGGTGATGGAAGCCTGGCGCTGCGCGCATTCGATCCGCTCCCGCTCAGCCGCCGTCAGCCCCGCCAGATCCATGAGGCGCGAGGCGCTGAGCAGGCCAAGGCGCTGGATGGAGGCCCAGTTTGCAGCGTCGGCGAGATGATAGACCTGACGGGCGGGCAGGTGCGGCGACATCGGCCGGAGTCTAGTTCCGGGAGCTTCGTCCGGCCAGGACTGGCAGGGCTGCCTCGACGGGCGGGCAGGCGGGATGGTTTAATCGGCCAAGGCCCGGATGCAAGCGGGGCCGGAGGGGGAGGGCCATGGCCAATATCGATGCCTTTCTGACGGCGCGCGATTTCCTCATGCGCCATAGGGAGGACTACACCCGGGCCTATGAAGAGTTCCGCTGGCCCGCACTCACGCAGTTCAACTGGGCTCTGGACTATTTCGACCATATCGATGGGGCCGAGACGCGCGACGCGCTGCGGATCGTCGACGATGCCGGCGGCGATACCCGGCTATCTTTCGCCGATCTCAGCCGGCGCTCGAACCGGGCTGCCAATCATCTCCGCGCGCTGGGCGTCAGGCGCGGCGAGCGCATCCTGCTGATGCTGGGCAATGTCGTCCCGCTCTGGGAATGCATGCTGGCGGCCATGAAGCTGGGCGCGGTGGTGATCCCGTCGACCACGCTGCTGGGGCGCGATGACCTGGCCGACCGCATTTCGCGCGGCCGGGTCGGCACGGTGATCGCGCCGGCGGCGGAGACCGCGAAGTTCGCCGATCTCACCCGGGACCTGCGCTGCATCGCCGTGGGCGACGGTGCGACCGGCGGCTGGCACGACTATGCGGAAGCCGAGCGCGCCGCCGAAGTCTTCCGGCCCGACGGCCCGACATCGGCGAGCGATCCGATGCTGCTCTATTTCACCTCCGGCACGACGGCGAAGGCCAAGCTCGTCCTTCACAGCCATGCGAGCTATCCCGTCGGCCATCTCTCCACCATGTATTGGCTCGGGCTGCGTCCTGACGATATCCATCTCAATATCAGTTCGCCTGGCTGGGCGAAGCATGCCTGGAGCTGCTTCTTCGCGCCCTGGAACGCGGGGGCTGCGGTCTTCATCCATGCCGCGGCGCGCTTCAACGCCAGGGAGACGCTGAACGTCATCGCCGGGCATGGCGTCACCACGCTCTGTGCCCCGCCCACGGTCTGGCGCCTCTTCGTCCAGGAGAATCCGGCTGCCTTTCCCGTGCGGCTCCGGGTCGCCGCCAGTGCCGGGGAGCCCCTCAACCCCGAGGTCATCGAGACGATCCGCAACGCCTGGAACATCGAGATCCGCGACGGCTATGGCCAGACGGAGACGACGGCCCAGATCGGCAACTCGCCGGGGCAGGCTTTGAAGCCCGGCTCCATGGGCCGGCCGCTGCCCGGCTATCGCGTGAAGCTCCTCGATCCCGAAGACAAGGAGGCGGCCGAGGGCGAGGTGACGCTCGATCTCAGCAGCCCGCCTCTTGGGCTCATGCTGGGCTACGAGGAAGGGGCAGCGCTGAAACAGCCGGGCGCGGACGGCTGCTATCGCACCGGCGATGTGGCCGTGCGGGACAGGGACGGCTACATCACCTTCGTCGGCCGCGCCGATGACGTGTTCAAGGCCGCCGACTACCGCATCAGCCCCTTCGAACTGGAGAGCGTGCTGATCGAGCATGAGGCGGTGGCCGAGGCGGCGGTGGTACCGAGCCCCGATGCCATCCGCCTCGCCGTGCCGAAGGCCTATGTGGTGCTGGCCCGAGGCTGGGAACCTTGTGCCGATACGGCGCGCGCCATCTATCTCCACATCCGGGAGCACATGTCGCCCTTCAAGCGGGTCCGGCGGCTGGAGTTCTCGGAGCTCCCCAAGACCATCTCCGGCAAGATCCGGCGCGTCGACCTGCGCCGGCGCGAGGAGGATCGCCACGGCGCCGGGAAGCAAGGGCCGCGGGCGGAGAACGAGTTCTGGGCCGAGGATTTCCCCGAGCTGAAATAGTTGGGGCTCACGAAAACCGGGCGAAAGGACGATCATGGCGAGGGCGACGAACATTCTGTTCTTGATGGCCGACCAGCTGGCACCCCATGCGCTGCCCTTCCACGGCCATCCTCTGGTCAAGGCGCCGCATCTGGAATCCATCGCCGCCCGCGGCACGGTCTTCGAAAACGCCTATACCAACAGTCCCATGTGCGTGCCCGCCCGTGCCGCGCTGATGACCGGCCAGCTTCCCTCGACCATCGGCGTCTATGACAGCGGCTCCGAGCTGCCGGCGGGCATTCCCACCCTGGGGCACTATCTCGGGCTCAAGGGCTATGACACCTGCCTCTCGGGCAAGTGCCATTTCATCGGCCCCGATCAGATGCACGGCTTCCATCGGCGCCTCACCACCGATATCTGTCCCTCGAACTTTGTCTGGAACGGCAACTGGGACGAACCGGACCGGATCCTCGACTGGTATCACACGCTGAAGAATGTGGTGGATGCCGGCATCGCGGAGCGCGCCGTGCAACAGGACCATGACGAGGAGGCAGCGCAACGCGCGATTCGCTGGCTCTACTACTGGGCCCGCAACCCCGAAAGGAAGCCCTTCTTCCTCTATGTCTCCTTCAGCCATCCCCACGATCCCTATGTGACGCCGCAGCGCTATTGGGACCGCTACGATCACGACGATATCGACATGCCGGGCGTGCCCTACATCCCGCCGGAGAAGCGCGATCCCTATGGCGCCTGGCTCTACCGCCACTACGACCGATCGGAATACGAGATTACCGATGCGCATATCCGTGCCGCCCGCCATGCCTATTACGGCAATATCAGCCTGGTGGACGATCTGATCGGCAACCTGCTGGCGACGCTTCGCACCATCCGCGAGTTCGACAATACGGCGATCGTCTTCTGCGCCGATCACGGCGACATGCTGGGTGAGCGGGGCCTCTGGTACAAGATGGCGCCCTATGAGCGCTCGACGCGAATCCCGATGATCGTTTCATCGCCCGATGCGAATGGCGGGCGCCGGATCTCCGCCAATGTCTCGCTGATCGATCTGCTGCCCACCTTGCTCGATCTCGCGGGCAAGGGCGGAACGGCCGATCTCATCGAGCCCATCGATGGCGCGAGCCTGGCACCCTTCCTCAGCGGCGGCGGCGAAGGCTGGCCCGATATGGCGGCGAGCGAGCTCCTTTTCGAAGGTCTCGCCGAGCCGGCGCTCATGCTGCGCAAGGGCCGCTACAAATACGTCCATGTGAATCGCCGGACCGCGCTCCTCTTCGATATCGAAAGCGATCCTCATGAACGCCATGATCTGGTGGGCGATCCGCGCCACGCCGCGGTGCTGGCGGAGTTGCGGGCGGTGGTGGAAAGCCGCTGGGATTTTGGCCGGCTGACGCGAGACATCCTGCTGAGCCAGCGTCGCCGCAATCTGATCCAGCGGAGCGTTCTCGCGGGCCGCTATCCGGCTTGGGATTACCAGCCCTTCGAGGATGCAACACGCCTCTACTATCGTGGCGATGGCGGCGACTGGCATGCCGCGGAGCAGCGCGACTTCCTGCGCTTCGGCTGAAGGGACCCTAGAAAAGACTGCGGCGGTATTGCAGCGGTGTCAGCCCCGTCGCCTTGCGGAAGGCGGTGGCGAAGCTGCTCGACGCGCCGAATCCGCTCGCCATCGCCACCGCCGTAACCGACCGCTCGCGATCGGCCAGCAATGTCTTCGCATGCTCCAGCCGCCGGTGGATGTGATAGCGATGCGGCGGCATGCCGAGAGAGCGGCGGAAGGCCCGGCAGAAATGGGTCGGGCTCAGGCGGACCAGGGAGGCGAGAAAATCCAGCCCGATCTCGCGCTCGAGATTGGCTTCGATATAGTCGCAGGCGACTCGCTGTTGCCAAGTCGCGAGACCGCCCCGATCGGCCGGTGGCGCTGCGGCCATTCCCTTGTTGGCACGGACGAGCTCGACGGCAAGAAGCGCGCCGAGGGAATCGGCGTAGAGCCGCGGCGCCGGCCCGGGCGCCTCGATCAGGCCCATGAGCTTGCGCGCCGTGCCCCACAGCGCCGGATCCTCGAAGAACAGCATGGGTGCGAAATCGATCTCGTCGAAGCGCAGCTCCGGATCGGCCGGCAGCCGGGCGGGATCGATATAGAAATAGCCGGTGAGGGGTAGCACTCGCGGCACGAAGCTGCCCTTGAAGCGATGGCCTCGCGGGATCAGGGACATGGTCCGCCCGAGATCATGGCGCTTGGAGACCGGCATGCCATCGACCCGCGTCTCGCCCGCAGCCCTGACCCCGCGCTCGACGAGAGTCAGCAGATGCACGGGACCCTGGAATTCGTATTCGAAGGGTGCCGAGCCCGTGAATTGCGCGACCTCGCCGGCAAGGCCCCGCCACTGGGCGCGCCGGCGCCGGGCCGCCGTCTGCGGCCGGACCGCGACCGCTACGCCTGTCATATCGATCCGGCTCGCTTCGGCCGGAAGTATTGTCTCCGATTCCCCGGGGGAGATTTCGATCGTGCGCGGGGTCGCCTCTTCCATTCTCGGCTCCTGGACCCCCAGCCCATGAGCGCCGCCGCAAATGCTGCAGCGCAGTAAGAAGGGAGCTAGACCGAAAGGGGCTCCGGACAACGCAGCTTTGCACATAGCAGCTTCCCGATGTTGCATAGCAGCGACCCGTGCATGGCCAGTGACCAGGGCTCCCGCCTTTGCGGCAAAACCCTTGAAGTCCTCGCAAAACCGGGAAAACCGGGCTTGACCGCCCTCCCACATCCCATCTGGCGCCGGGAGTTCCGTCGCCGAGATGAGGTTTTTTTCACGATGCGAGGCTCGAGATGATCAGCAGCAAGCAGTTTCTGCGGCCCCTTGCTTGGGCAGCAATTTTCGGTGCGGTCTTCGCCGTTCTACCCCCTGCGGCGGATCACGGCCGCCTGTTCGGCGTCGGCGCGGCCTGGGCCGAAGGGCATTCAGGCGGCCATGGTGGCGGCCACGGTGGCACGACCGACCACAACACGGCGCAAGGTGCCCCGCGTAATGGGGGATCGGACCTCGGTGGCGGCGCGAGCGAAAGTGGCACGAGCAATGGTTCGCCGCGCAATGGCGGAACGGATGCCGCTCTCGCGGCGGGGAGCACCACGCATGACATCAGCCAGGGCGTCGACAGCGACCGGGCTCGCGACCGCGTGGAGTGCGCCTGGTACGACTGTCACTGATGACGATCCGATGGCCGGCGATGTCGATTCCACCATCGACATCGCTGGCCACCCCGCCACGAGTGTTTTCCCCGAGCGATCCATGTCGACAAAGGCGCTCCGATCGCGCACAAAAGACAGGGCTGCGGCGTTCCGGATTGAGAAGGGAAAACGATGGAGCGGGGTCATCGGTCGAGGTTCGAGCAGATCATAGTGCTCGTCGGTCTCGTCAGCCCTATCGCCACGATTCCCCAGGTGATCAAGGTCTTCGCGACCCATCGTCAGCATGCCGCCGGCCAGTCACTGACCACCTGGAGCATCTACATGGCGATCTCCATTCTCTGGGTCATCTACGGCCTGCGCAGACGCGAGATGCCGCTCGTCATCGGCAATGCGCTCGGTGTCATCATGTACGGACTGGTGGCCGCCGGGATCCTGATCCATGCCGGCCTCACCTTCTGACTGGACGGTAAGCCAAAACGACCCGATATCTTTCGCATCGCCTGTGCGACGTGGGGAGGAAAGATCTCATGCGCCTGATTTCAGCATCTCTCATTGTCATCGGATTGCTCGCCGCGACTCCGCTCGCAGCCCGGGCCCAGACGACGCCCCAGACCCAAGGCGACGTCACCTACATCTCCGGCGGCGTCGGCGATGAATGGCAGCAGTCCATGGACGAGAGGCGGGCCGAGTACAATCTGCACCTCCTCTTCGCCCAGCAGGGCACGGGCGCCTATTTTGCCAATGTGCCGGTGAAGATCACCGATGCCGGCGGCCGGTCGGTGCTGAATGTCACTTCGTTAGGCCCCTTCCTCTATGCCCGTCTGAAGCCCGGAACCTACACGGTCACCGCGAGCCATCTCGGCCAACCCATCACGCAGACCGCCGAAGTGCCTGCGAGCGGTGGCGTCGATCTCAACTTCTACTGGGCCGGCGGCAGCAACTATTAGCAAAACTTCATTCTCTTTGCGGTCATTTCCAGCCGATTGTTCCCGGAACCCCCGGCAGCCTGCCACGTTACCTCCATGGCTTTTAGTAGCCACTCCCGCAATGTCATGGAGGAAGAAGTCATGTCCAGGATTGCCACATCTTTTGCTGTCGCCGCGCTGCTGGCAGTCCAGGCAGCGCCGCTCGCTTATGCCCAGATGACGGGCGCACCATTCCAGCCCCAGCCGCAGACTCAGGGCAACGTGACCTATGTCTCCGGCGGCATCGCCGATGACTGGCAGCAGTCGATGGAGTCCCAGCGAAGCCAGTACAATCTGCATCTGCTCTTCGCAGAGATCGGCACCGGTGCCTATTTCGCCAATCTGCCGGTTCAGATCACCGACGGCAGCGGGAATACCGTTCTGAGCGCCGTGTCGCAGGGTCCGTTCTTCTATGCGCGCCTGCCGGCCGGCCGCTACACGGTAACCGCGAGTCACGCCGGGCAGGCCATCACCAGGACGGCCTATGTGCCGGCGGGTGGCTCGGTCGATCTCGACTATCGCTGGGCCGGTGTTGGCGCCACCTACTAGCGAGCCAACCCAGCATGTGATCGCAGCCGGCCCCGAAACTGCCGGAGGCCGGCGGGTCTAGAGCCGCGATCGCCGCCCCTATATGCTCGGTGCGAAGTGCCGGGCATATGGGGGTGCGTGCGTGATCTATCTTTCGGCGGATGTGGGCGGCACTTTCACGGACCTGGTCCTGATCGACAGCATCCGCGGCCGCACGCTCGTGGAGAAGCTGCCCTCCGGAAGGCGGGGCAGCGCCGACTCCATCGCCACGGGGATCGAGCGCATCACCGCCGCGGCCAAGCTTTCCGCGGGCGATCTCGATCTCTTCGTCCATGGTTTCACTGTCGCCACCAACGCCTTCCTGATGCGCCAGGGCGCGCGAGCGGCCCTGCTGGTGACGGCAGGTTTCCGCGACATCCTGGAGATCGGCAGCCAGCAGCGCCCGCGGCTTTATCCGCTGCGCCAGCAGAAGCCCTCCCCCCTCGTGCCGCGCGCGCGGGTCGTGGAGGTGGCCGAGCGTCTCGATGCCTTCGGTGACGTCGTCGAGCCTTTGCTGGAGGAGGAGATCACCCGCGTCATCGCGGAAGTCGCCGCGCTCGAGCCCGAGGCCGTCGCCATCTGCCTCAATTTCTCTTTCCTCGACGACCGCCATGAACGTCGGCTGGCGGACGCGTTCGAGGCGGCATTCCCCGGGCTGCCGCTCTATCTCTCCAGCACCGTCAATCCGCAGATCGAGGAATATCCCCGCGCCAATACCACCGCGCTGGCGGCCTATGTGGGCCTCGTGGTCGACCGCTATCTCGGGGATGTGGAGGCGAAGCTCGGTGCCGTCGGGGCCCGCTGCCCCTTGCGTCTGATGCGCAGCGATGGCGGCGTGGCCACGCCGCGAGCCGCGCGGGCAAATCCGGCCCATATGATGCTCTCCGGCCCGGCCGCGGGCGTCATCGCTGGCCGCGAGTTGGGGCAGCGTCTCGGCCGGCGGGATCTTGTGACCTTCGATATGGGCGGCACCTCGGCGGATTTTTCTGTGATCGCCGAGGGTGAGCCGCGCACGGTGCGCGAGCGCGCCATCGGCGGCCAGCCCTTGCGCCTGCCGAGCCTCGATATCGAGACCATCTCCGCCGGCGGCGGATCGATCGCCTGGGTCGACCGGGCCGGTGCTCTCAAGGTCGGGCCCGACTCCGCCGGTGCGTTACCCGGCCCGGCCTGCTACGGCCAGGGCGGAGGCCAGCCGACCGTGACCGATGCGGCCGTGCTGCTCGGCCTGCTCGACCCGGCGCGCTATCTGGGCGGGCGGGTGAAGCTCGATGCCGCGCTCGCCGCCGCCGCGATCGATGAGATGGTCGCCCGTCCGCTGGGCCTGGGGCGGGAGGAGGCGGCTGCGGGCATCATCGCCATCGCCAATGTGCAGATGGCTCAGGCGATCCGCACCATCTCGGTCGAACGGGGCCTGGATGTCCGCTGCTTCTCTTTGCTCGCCCTCGGCGGGGCGGGCCCGCTCTTCGCTCCCTATCTCGCCGCCGGTCTCGACATGGCGGAGGTGCTGGTGCCGCGTCATCCGGGGGTGTTCTGCGCCGAGGGGCTGCTCATGAGCGATATCCGCCATGTCGTGCAGACGGTGCATCGCCGGGCGCTGGCGGGCCTCGATTCCGGCGAGCTGGCGGCGAAGGCGGGAACTCTCAAGGATCAGCTCGAGGCGGCGCTTGCGGCCGATGGGATCGAGCCCGCCGCACGGCGCTACCGGCTCTCCGGCGATCTGCGCTATCTCGGCCAGTTTCACGAGCTTGAGCTTCTGCTGCCTCTGCCCGGCGAGAGCGAATGGTGGGACAGCGCTTCCATCACCGGGCGCTTCCATGACGCGCACCGCACCGCCTACGGCCATGCTGAGGCCGAGGCGCCCATCGAGCTGGTCAATCTGCGGCTGACGGGCCTCGGCCGCATCGACCGGCCGCCCGCAGAGCCGGAGGAAGCTGCGAAGCCTTACGAGCCCGCGGCCCTGGGCGAGCATCCCGTCTATCTCGACCGTCGTACAGGCTTCATCGCCTGCCGGCACTATGACCGCGCGGATTTCGCTCCCGGCGCGCGGGTTCGGGGGCCGGCCCTCATCCATCAGCTCGATACGACCGTGCTGGTCATGCCGGGCCACGCTGCCGAGACTCTTGCGGGCGGCGTACTTGCGATCACGGGCATGAACGGGGAAGCGTCATGAACATCGATCCGATCGACCGCGATACCTTCCAGCATGAGATCGTCAGCGCTGCCGAGGAGATGTCGATGGCGCTGCGCCGCTCGGCCTATTCTTCGATCATCTGGGACATGTACGACTATGCCTGCGGGCTTCTGCTGCCGGATGGCCAGATGCTGGCCCAGGCTGAGACGATTCCCGCCCAACTCGGCATCATGCGTCTTGCCGCCCAGCATATGCTGCAGGCGATCTCGCTCGCCGAATGGCGCGAGGGTGACGTGATGGTCTGCAACGATCCTTATCGCGGCTGCACCCATACGCCGGACATCGTCCTCTTCAGCCCGGTCTTTCACGAGGGCGAGATCATCGCGATCGCCTCCACCATCGCGCATCACATCGATGTGGGAGGCAAGGTGCCCGGCACCGAGGCGGCCGACAGCCGCGAGATCTTCGAGGAGGGGCTCATCCTGCCGCCGCTGAAGCTGGTGGAGGCCGGCCGGCCCAACCGCGCCATCTTCGACATCATCGCGGCCAATGTCCGCGACCCGAAGGCTAGCGCCGGCGATCTGCGCGCCCAGATCGCGGGCTGCCACACCGGCATACGTCGTGTCCAGGCTCTGGCTCGGCGCTATGGTGCCGCGCGCTTCAAGGCGCTTTCCGCGGCGGTGATGGACTATGCCGAGACCTATGTGCGCCGGTCGCTGGCGGCCATCGGCCCAGCCCGCGGCGAGGCCACGGTGCTGATCGAGGATGGCTTCGGCGCCGCCGAGCCTATAGCCATCAAGGTGGAGGCCATGATCGAGCGCGACCGGCTGATCCTCGATTTCACCGGCACGAGCGAACAGCGCGATTGCGGCCTCAACTGCCCGCCCGCCTCGACCCATTCCATGGTGCATTTCGCCGTCAAGGCGCTCTTCGCCCCCGCCCTGCCGCAGAACGAGGGTTGCAATCGCCCCGTGGAGATCCGCCTGCCTGAAGGCACTGTTCTCTCGCCGCGCCGGCCGGCCGCGGTCTCCGTGCGCCATCTGACCCAGCAGGCGCTTGCCGATGCGGTGCTGAAGGCGCTCACGCCTCTGGTGCCGGCTGCCGCTGCGGCGGGCTGTCATGTCTCCTTTCCGACCTTCGCCGCCGGTGGGCTCGACGACCGGCCCGGCGCCATGGCTGCGAATGGAGAGGCGGGATATTTTCTCATCTCCGACATCATCGGCGGCGGAATGGGGGGATATCCCGGCGGCGACGGCATCCCCGCGGTCGATACCCATGGCGGCAATTGTGCGCTGCTCTCCGCCGAGATCGTGGAGACCATGAGCCCGATTCGCGTCCGCCGCTCCGCACTGGTGCCGGGCAGCGGCGGGGCGGGGGAGTTCCGGGGCGGGCTGGCGATGGAGCGCGACTATGAGATCCTCGCCTCGGTCTGTACCGTCTCGGGCTACTTCCAGCAGGCCGCAGTCGAGACCGCGCCCTGGGGATGGGCGGGGGGCCATCCCGGCGGGCTCGCGGGCTGCTGGCTGACTTCGGCGGCGGGCGAGGCGCGGGCGCTGGCCAGCAAGCATATCGCCATGCGCCTCAAGCGCGGCGATGTGATCCGCTATCGCAGCGCCGGAGGCGGGGGCTGGGGCGATCCCTCGAAGCGCGCCGCCGAGGCGGTGGCGGCCGACCAGGAGGCTGGCTACGTCGAATGAGCCTGATGCCTATGTGCCCCGATGCCCATGTGCGCGAAGGCTTTCCTTACACTATGATTACAATTCGGACAGCATAATCGCGCCCTAAGCACGCTTCTATCTCTTGGTCCACGGGAAGAGGCAATGGCTGCTGGCAATCAGGTTGTCGATGTCGCCGTCGATCCGCGGGATTTGCGCGACCGTCGTCGGCGAGCCTGGCGCAGAATGGGAATCCCGATCGTCGCTGTCGTGCTGATGGTTGCCGCCATCGTGGTCGCCGCGGTGGTTACCTTTCGGGAGAATCGACAGGGCGTGCTCGTTCTTACCGACAATCTGCTCAAGAGTCTGGACGACCAGATCGCCGCGGAAGTTGCGGGCTATCTCGTGCCGGCCGGCCGCGTGGTGCGCATCATGCGCGACATGCTGGGCGAGAATGCTCTCACACATCCCCAGGATGCCGAGAGCATCGGCGCCACAGCGCTGCGCGAGATTCCGCAGATTGCCTATGTCAGCTTCGCCGATCAGGACGGCAACTACATCCTTGTTCGCCGCAGGCCTGGCGGCGGCACCGAGGTCCAGATCATTGAGAATGCGTCAGGCCCGCGCCGTGTCACCTGGATCTATCGCGACGCCACCGGCGCCGAGATCGGCCGCAAGGAGGATCCGTCCGAGACCTACGATCCGCGCCGACGACCCTGGTACATCGGCGCCGAAGGCACCGACCAGCTCTTCTGGACCGACGCCTACGTCTTCTACACCGGCCGCAAGCCGGGCATCACCGTTTCCGCCCGCTACCGCGGTGCAGATGGCCGCATTTACGTCTACGGCGTCGACATCTTTCTCGACGAGCTGTCCCGCTTCCTGGCCTCTCTTCAGATCGGTCGCCGCGGAAAGGCCATTATCATGGATTCATCCGGCGATGTCGTTGCGTCGCCGGCAGGAAACATCATGGTCGATCAGGGCAATGGGAACTTCGTCGCGGCAAAGGTCGACGCCCTCGGCGACCCGGCCTTCACTCGGGCCTATGACCACTTTCGCGCCGAGGGGGCCGGCCGGCAGGCGGAAGAGGTGAACGGCCAGCCCTACATCGTGACCATCACCCCGCTCACCACCGGGGGCCGCGACTGGTTCATCGTCATCGCCGCGCCAGTAGAGGACTTCGCTGGGTTCATCGTTCGCAGCAGTCGCAATGCCCTGATCATATCCCTGGTGATCATCCTCATCGCGACAGCGCTGGCGGTTCTGTTCGTACGGCAGGGCTTACGCGCGGATTGCAGCGCCCGGATTCTGGCCGAACACCAACGTGTCGTCGGCCAGCAGACTGCGGCATTTGCCAGAATCGCCACAGACCTGAGCGAGTTCGATCGGGGCCGAGGCGGTCTGCCTGGAACAGTGACGGAGTCCCTGGTCGAGGTTACGGCCGGCCGCCGGGCCAGTGTCTTGCGCCTCCTTGCTGACGGGCGCTTGCTGACTTCCGAGGACGCCTATCATCGCGACAGCGGTGGCCACACAAGCGGGACGGAGCTGCATCGCGACGAACTGCCGCAATTCATCGCAGCCCTGGAGAAAGGCGAAAACTTCAGCGTGTCCGATGCGGCCAAGGATCGTCGGACCGCGGAGCTCTACCGGATCGTGATGGAGTCCTATGGCACCCGAGCCCTGCTCGTCGTGCCGATTCGCCGGGAGGAAAGCACCATTGGCGCGATTCTCGTGGAGGATTGGGCACAGGATCCCTCGCATCGGGAGGCAATCTGGAATTTCGTCCCGGCAGTGGCCCAGCTGCTCGCTTCGCGCGCGACGGAGGCGCCGGAGCCACCGGGCCGGTCGCCCGTGGCGCCCGCCGCACAGACGCCGAAGCCCGAGCTGCCCGAGGGCTTTACCCCCGGTCTCGAGGATGCGGGCATCGGCCCGAATCAGGCGGCAGAGGGTGTCTATCCCCATGCCGCCGTCATGGTTCTGCAGCTGACGGACATGGCGGCGATGGCGCTGCGGGCGAATGGCGATGGACGCACGGTCGCCGATGAAATCCTGTGCAGCGCGCAGAAGTTCGCCGAGGAACACCGGATTCCCCATTTGAAGCTCGTCGGCGATGAGCTCTTCGCCGCAGCCGGTCTTGGCGGACAGAGCGACGGAGCTCCCGCGCGGATCGCCGATGTGGCGCTTTCGATCCGCGATCGCTGTATGGACCTGTTCGAGGAGATGGACCGCGCGCCGGCGTTTCGGATCGGCGTCGATTGTGGCCCTGCCATGGGATCGCGGCTCGGCACCAGCCCCGAGATCTTTAATCTCTGGGGTGATGCGGTTAAGACGGCGGCTAACATGGCGAGCTCTGCCCTGCCGAGCACGGTTCAGGTGACCGAAGCGACCTATCGGCGCCTGCGCAGGGATTTCCTGTTCCGGCCCCGAGGTCGCTTCTACCTGCCGCGGGTCGGCGAGGCGCAAACCTTTATCCTCGCGAGCCAGTCATGAGCGTGGCCGCGGTCCATCGCGCCCGGGCCTTGCCGTGGCGCTTTCTGGCGGGCCTCGGGCGGGCAACACGCCGGCAGGCCCACT
>DATFRE010000333.1:0-17153 GCA_035263545.1 Dongiaceae bacterium | reverse complement strand
TTCGGCGCGCATCGATGCGCCGCCCGCGGGGCTGGTGGAGATCTTCGACTACGCCAAGGCCCACGACCTGAAGGTCGCGGTCACCAACCCGACCAAGGGCGGCAGCGGCTCCGGCTTCATCGAGACGGCGATGCTGGCGCTGGCGCCGGAATGCAACAAGGACCTCTACGACTTCTCGCTCACCGAGGGCCAGGCCAAGGCGGTGGCGGCGCGCTGCATGCCCAAGGTCGTCGCCTTCTTCAAGGAGCGCCAGGGGATCATCGACTATACGAACGGCAATGAGAATTCGATCCAGGAGATCGCCAATGGCGTTGTCGGCTTCGCCACGGTCTGGGAGGACGATCTCTACACCCTGGCCGCCAAGGGCATGGTGCCCAAGACGGTAAAGCCCATGCTGCTGTCGAGCGGCGAGGTCGGTGATGGCGACGGGGTCTTCGTGCTCTCCTCCACGGACAAGGTCGAGGCGGCGCTGCTCTATGTGAACTTCCTGATGAGCGACCAGGTCCAGATCGACAAGCTGGAGCAGACTGGCAGCCGCACGGCGCGCCTGGATCTGCAGACCGCCGGCAAGATTCCGGACCGGCTCGCGACATATCTCGTCCCCGATCAGCTCTATCACGAGCGGACCCGGCCGCGGATCAATGGCCAGATCAGCGACGCCGCGGCGGATATCTTCGTGGCCCAGGTGATCGCCCAATAGCCGGACGCACGCATTGCTCTCCCTCTCGGGAGTCGCCAAGCGCTTCGGCGGGGAGGTCGCGGTCGAGGATGTGGATCTGGAGGTGGCGGCCGGGGAGTTCCTGACACTCCTCGGCCCCTCCGGCTGCGGCAAATCGACCCTGCTGCGCATCATCGCGGGCCTGACCGAGCCGGACCGGGGGCGGGTCTGGCTCGAGGGCGAGGAGGTGCAGGACCTCCCCGCCCATCGCCGGCGAACGGCGATGGTCTTCCAGAGCTATGCCCTGTTCCCGCATATGACCGTGGCCCGCAATGTGGCGTTCGGCCTCATCATGCGCGGCCTCGACCGACAGCAGATCCAGCGCAAGGTGGGGGACGCGCTCGCGCTGGTGGAGCTCGAGGGCCTGGCCGGCCGCTATCCGCGCGAGCTCTCCGGCGGGCAGCAGCAGCGCGTCGCGCTGGCCCGCGCGCTGGTGACCGAGCCCAAAGTGCTGCTGCTCGACGAGCCGCTCTCCAATCTCGACGCCAAGCTCCGCGACCGTCTGCGGATCGAGCTGCGCGCCCTGCAGCGCCGCCTGGCGCTGACCACGATCTTCGTAACCCACGACCAGGCGGAGGCCATGGCGCTTTCCGACCGCATCGCTGTGATGACCAAGGGCCGGCTGGTGGAGAGCGGAACGCCGGAAGAGATCTACAGCCGTCCGAAGAGCCGCTTCGCCGCCGAGTTCGTCGGCGTGGCCAATCTCCTGCCCGGCGAGCTTCGCGACGAGGTGGTCACCACCGCGGTGGGCCGCTTCGCCGTCTCCGCGCAGAGTGTCCCTGCGGGCGAGGTGGCCATCTGCCTCCGGCCCGAGGACATCGCCTTCTCAGCCGAGGGCCCGGGTCTCCAGGGCCGCCTCACCCATGTCACCTTTGCGGGCCCCTTCCAGGATTGCATCGTCGCGCTCGAGCCGAGCGGGCTCCTGCTCCGCGCCCATGTGCCGGTCCGGCCCTGGCATATCGGCGAGCGCGTGGCGGTGCGCCTGCCGGCGCGAGCGGCGGTGCTGGGCGAATGAGCACGCTGGCCGCAGCACCTTCCGAGATCGCCGCTCCCCGGCACGCTCTTCGGCGCCAGCGCCGGCGACGCATCGGGATCCTGCTGCTGCTCCTGCCGGGGGCAGGGTTCATCGCCATCGCCATGATCGCCCCCCTGCTGCAGCTCGCGCTTGGCAGCGTCGGGCTGACGGGGCTCGGGCCCAGCGAGGGCTTCAGCCTAAGGGCCTTCGGCACGGTGCTGGCCAATCCGATGATGCGGGCCGCTTTCCTGTTCAGCCTCCGCCTGGCCCTGGCGACGACGGTGCTGAGCGTGGTCGCCGCCCTCGCGCTCGCGGCCCTGCTGATGCTGAGCTTCCCCGGCCGGCGGCTGGTGATGCTGCTCTACAAGCTGCCTCTGGTGGTGCCGAGCCTGATCGCCGCCTTCCTGATCCTGACCATGATCGGTCCCGGCGGCATGGGCGCCCGCTTCGCGATGCAGCTCGGCCTCGGCTGGCCCCAGCTCGTCCATGACCGGGCGGGCATCGGCGTCATCCTGGTGCTGCTCTGGCATCAGATCCCCGTGACGCTCCTGATCCTGCTGGCGGTGGTGGGTTCGATCCCCCGCGACCTGATCGATGCGGCCCGCAATCTGGGCGCCACGGCGCCGAGCGTCTTCCGCCATGTGATCCTGCCGCTCGCCCTTCCCGGAGTCTCCGCCGCCGCCCTGCTCGTCTTCATCGATTGCTTCGGCGCCTATGCGGTGCCCTCGCTGCTGGGGCCCGCCTATCCCCAGGCCCTGCCGGTGATGATGACGACGGAATTCCTGGAGCGAGCCCATTGGCAGGTGGCCTCGGCCATCGGCGTGGTGATGACGATCACCACCATCGCGGTGATGGTGGTCTATCACCGCCTCATTGCCCGGGCGGACCGCGAGCGCGCCGGATGACCCCGATCTGGAGCCTTCGCTCGCCGCTCCTGGGCTGGTGCCTGGGCTTCACGGTCCTGGTCGGCGGCGCCCTCATCTTCGCGCTCCCCCTCGCGACGGCCGTGCTGTGGTCGCTGGTGGATCCGGAGGTGGGATGGTTCCCGCCGCATATCCTGCCGGCCAGCCTGTCGTTCGCCAACTGGCGCGACATGCTGGCCGTGCCGGAGCTCGAGGAGGCGCTGGGCCGCAGCTTCCTCATCGCCGTGCTCGTCACCTCGCTCTGCGCTCTTCTCGGCCTGCCCACGGGCTATGCCCTGGGCCGCGGGCGATTCCCAGGCCGCCGGGCGATCGCGGTGCTCGTGCTGACCCCGCTGATGATGCCGGGGATCGTGCTGGCCATCGGCCTCGGCGGCGTCTTCATGCGCATCGGCCTCAGCCAGACCCTGACCGGCGTCGTGCTGGTGCAGACCGCGGTCGTCCTGCCGCTCTCGATCCGCATCATCGCCGCGACGGCGCAGTCGATTCCCCCGGATATCATCGACGCCGCCACCAATCTCGGCGCCGGCCCCGCGGCGCTGGCGCGCCATATCCTGGTGCCGCTGCTGCTGCCCGGCCTGCTGGCGGCGGCTCTGCTCAGCTTCATCGCAAGCCTCGAGGAGTTCCTGCTCTCCTTCGTCGTCGGCATGCCCACGATCCAGACCCTGCCCATGCTGCTCTGGGCCTATCTCGGCGGGCGCTCGGCGATCCTGAGCTACGCCGCGGTCGTCACCGTGGCGTTGCTGATCCCGACCCTGCTCGTGCTGGTTCTCGTGGAGCGGGTCCTGAAGCAGGAGTATCTCGCGGCCGGATTCGGCAAGGCCTAACAGAGGAGATCGTCATGAAGCTTCTCGTCGACCCGGGGCACCCGCCCTTCACCTCGGCCCATCGCGGGTTCTCGACCGCAGCACCGGAAAACACCATGGCGGCGCTGGAAGCGGCGTGGAAAGCCGGCGCCACCGCGGTCGAGATCGATGTACGTCTTTCCAGCGATGGCGAGCTCCTGCTGATGCATGATCGCGACGTCAAGCGCACGACAGACGGCCGGGGGCTCGTCTCGGAGTTGAGCTGGACCGAGCTGCAGCGCCTCGATGCCGGAAGCTGGTTCGGCGAGCGTTTCACCGGCGAGCGCATCCCCAGCCTGGAGGAGGTGTTGACCTGGGCCCGGGGCAAGGTCGGCCTGCTGGTTGAACTGAAGAACTTCCCCGAGCGCGATCCGCGCTATATCGATCATCTTCTGGCGCTCTTCCGCCGGCTCGACGCGGCGGCGGACAACGTCATCATCGGCTTCGACCACCCGACCCTGGCGGAGATCCACCGGCGCGAGCCGGACTGGCCCCTGCAGATGATCTATAACGCGCGCCTCGCCGATCCCGTCGGCGCGGCAAAGGCCTGCGGGGCGATCATGACCTCCATCGAGCCGGAATTCTGCGTCGCCGAGGATGTCGCCCTCCTGCATGAAGCGGGCATCTCGGTGCTCACCCCCACCCACTCCATCGCCCATGCCCGGGAGCTCCATGCGATCGGCGTGGATTTCATCGAGGGGGACGACACCGCCATGCTTATGGCGGCGGTCGCCACCATCAGCCGGGATCTCGCCGTCGCGCTATAGCCGCGGGCGCTAGCCGTGCGCGGCCGCGGCGGCGATCTTGTCGGCGAGCTGGCCCAGCGCCTGGCTCATGGCGGCGACGATGTCGGGAATGGCATCGGAGGCGGGTTTCACCGTCAGGCGGCTCGAATCCTCGGCGATGAGGTTGGCCCCCCGCAGGGTCCAGCGCGCCGCCAGCACCACGGTGCCGTCGGGATCGGGATCGAAGCGCGAGAAGTCGACCTGGACCGAAGCCGCCGAATTGGTCGCCGTCGGGCTCTCCTCGCGGAAGACCTGGGTCTTCGGCAGGCGCTGGGCGAGATCGCCGAGCAGGACGCGGGTGACCATGTCGGCGAAGGGCTCACCCCACCGGTCGAACTCCGAGACATCGAGCTGATAGGGGCCGCCATGCTGAATGATCTGCGGCCGGTCGAGATATTTCGGAATCGCGGCTCCTACCACCGAGAGCGTGGCGGGCCCGCCGTCGAGCTGCGTGCCGGGCTGGATCGCCAGGGTATAGATGCTCGGCTGTGGGCTCGCGGCACAACCGGCCAGGATCGCAACCGGGCCCAGCGTCCCCAGGCCAAGCCCGACCGAGAGAAGGCCGCGCCGAGTCATTGCAGTGCCGGTCATGGCGGTCACTTCTCCGTCTTGCCTTGCAACAGCGCTTCCGGATGCTGCTCGAGATAGTCGGTGAGGACGCGGATCGAGCGCGCCGCGTCCTTGAGCTGGGACATCAGATTGTCGAGGTCGCGCTTGAACTGGGAGTTGGCCCCCAGCGTCTTGTCCGCCGAGGCGAGGGTCAGGGTCGCTTGGTCGAGCGCAGTCTGGCCCGCAGCCGCGGCGCCCTTGAGCGCGGCGAGCAGCGGCCCCAGATCGACGTTGAGATTCCTGGTCAGCGACTTCACCGAAAGCAGCGCATCGTTCAACGACTTCACCGCCTGGCTCAGCTCCGGTCCGTTCATGAGCTTGGCGGCGCCCTTCAGCGTCTCATCCGCATTGGCCATGACCTTGTCCAGCGGCAGATCGGCGAGCTTGGCCAGCAACGCGTTGACCGAGCGCATGAGGCCCTGCATGTCCGAAGGCACCGAAGGCAGCTCGGGATATCTGCCCTTGCGATTGATCTCCGCCGGCGGCGCATTGGGGAAGAAATCGAGGGATACCATGAGCTGGCCCGTGAGCAGGCTCGCCGACTGGAGCTGGGCGCGCAGCCCGTGCTTGACCAGGGCTTCCAGGATGACCCCGCTCTGATCCGACGTCGAACTGCCGCCCTCCATCTGGATGCGCTCGGTCTCCAGCTCGATGGTCACGGGCACATGCAGGGTCAGATCCTTGGGGTTCAGCTCCATATGCACATCGGTGACCTGGCCGACGGTGATGCCGCGCAGCTGGACGGGGGCGCCCACCTGCAGCCCGGCGACGGAGCCGAGGAAATAGACGAGATAGGGAGCCTTGTGGGTGTAGATGGCACTCTCGACGCTGTCGGCATCGTCATAGAGGGGAAAGATGGTCTGGGCCCGCGCCGGCGCGCCGATGCGCGCGGTGGCGGGCGTATCGAAGGTGATCCCGCCGCCCAGCACCGCATCCAGGGATTCGAGCTGGAGCTTGAACCCGCTCGTCGTGGTCCTCAGCGAGATGCCGGAGGCATTCCAGAAACGGCTGCCGGCATAGACGTAGCTCGCATAGGGATCGCGCACGAAGATATGGACGCGCAGCGGCTTGTCGATCCCCTCCAGCTCATAGCCCGTGACCTCGCCCACCGTGAGGCCTCGGAAATAGACCGAGGAGCCCACCGCGATATTGCCGATGCGGTCGGTCATCAGCAGGAACTCGCGGCCGGGCTCGCCGGAGCGCACCACCGGCGGCTCCTCAAGCCCGGTGAAGTCCCGGCGCGGCTTGCCCAGCCCCGGATCGAGCTCGATATAGGAGCCGGACAGCAGCGTCTCGAGGCCCGATACGCCGGAAAGGCTGAAGCGCGGCGAGACGACCCAGAAGCGCGTCGTGGTCCGGAGCTGCGACTCCGTCCATTTCTCCATCCGGGCGGTCACGATGACCTTCGAGAGATCCGGGCTGAGCTCGACGGTCTGGACCGTGCCGAGCTTGACATTCTTGTGCCGGATTTCGGTCTTGCCGGCGGCGAGCCCGCTCGCGGTCTCGAAGGAGATGGTGATGTCGGGGCCGCGCTCCGAATAGGTCTTGTAGGCGAGCCAGGCGCCGATCGCCGCGGCGACGAGCGGAATGAGCCAGACCAGCGAAAAGCGGCGGCCATGATGGGCGCGCGTCCTGATATGGGCAACGGGATCGGAGCCTGGAGGGCCTGGAATGGGCGCTACGGGATCAGCCATGATTCTCGCCCGCCGCGTCCCACATCAGCCGGGGATCGAAGCTCATGGCCGCCATCATGGTGATGATCACGACGCAGGCGAAGGAGGTCGCACCGACGCCCGGCTCGATGGTGGCGATCGAACCGGCGCGCACGAGAGCCACCAGGATCGAGACCATGAAGATATCGATCATCGACCAGCGTCCCACCCCCTCGACGATGCGATAGAGCCGCGTACGGTCCCGCAGGCGCCAACGCGATTTGAACTTGATCGAAAGCATCAGGTACATCAGGCCGAGGAGCTTCAGCACCGGAACGGTGATGCTGGCGAAGAAAACCAGCAAAGCGAGCGGCCACATGCCGCCGGACAGCAGCTCCTGGACGCCTTCGAGGATGGTGCTGGGAAAGCCGGCACCGAAGGAGATGATGGTCATCACGGGATAGACATTGGCGGGGATGTAGAGGATCACCGCCGTCAGCACCAGCGCCCAGCAGCGGGTGATGCTGTCGCGCCGGCGCCTATGGAGACGCGCACCACAGCGCGGACAATCGCCATGCTCGGCCGCCGCCGGCAAGACGAGATGGCAGCCATGGCAGGAGAGCCGCCGGCCCTGGCTGGCGCCGGGGATGGCAGGGATCAGGCCGCGGCCCTCCATCTCCTCCCAGACCGCGTCGGTGTCGATCGCGGCATTGGCCGCGGTCATGGTCAGCATCATGGCCGCCAGCGCGTACAAGGCGATGCCGATATGGATGCTCGCCAGATCCACGAGCTTCACATAGGCGACGAAGACGCCCAGCATATAGACCTCGATCATCGCCCAGGGCGTGAGGAACTCCACGAGGCGAAAGACCTGGGGCAAGTAGGGTGGCGGGTGACGCAGCTTGAGGCCGAGCAGGACGTAGATCGTGCTGCCGACCTTGAGCAGCGGCGCCAGGATCGTTGTGGCGATCACCGCCACCGCCAGGAGATACATGCCCCGGCTGGCAAGCTCCCTCGCACCGGTAATGAGATCGGCGGTCTCCAGCTGCCCCTGGATGTCGAGGGTGATGAAGGGCAGCGTATTGGCAATGGTGATGAGGATCAGGCCGGCCAGGCTATAGGCCAGCGTCCGGTCCAGCCCCCAGGCGTTGTAGTGCCGCAGCAGCCCGCCGCAGCGATCGCAATGGGCACGGCTGCCGTTCTGCATCGGCGGCAGACGGAAGAATTCGCCGCAGCCATGGCATTCCACGATGGCGGAAGGGGAAAGCGGCAGAGCATGTGATGCCCTGCGGTCTTCCGGACCGCTATCTTTTGCGGTCGCGATACTCTCGAACCCAGAAATACCTGCCCCCTCGCCTGTCCCTGGCGATCCGACTACCCGTCCTGAGCCATCATACCCGCAACGGCAAGCCCGTCGCTAGCCCGGCAGTTCCCAGAAAGGAAGCCGGCTCAAGGCTTAAGGGGCTCAGGCGGGGGCGTCGGCCAGGGCGACACGCGCGCCGAGACGCCGCTGCTGGCGCAGGAGAGCCAGGGCCGCGAGGGCGAGACCGATCAGGAGGACCACCCAGCAGGGCCGGCCGAGGAAAGGCCAGCGCAGATCGGCGGCGAGCAGGCGGGCCGGGTCGACGCCCGTCGCGAGCGCGTAATAGGCGGCTTCCCCCAAGGCGGTGGCGAGGCCGACACCGACCGCGAGCAGCAGCAAGCCCCAGACCGGCAGCGCGCCCTCCCGGCCGAACCGGCCGAGCAGGCGATAGGACATCAGCCAGAAGAAGATGCCGGCCACCGCGACGGGCTCGGAGACATTGAGCTTCGACTGCATGAAGTAATGCACCAGCGCCAGCACGCCGATGGCGTAGACGAGGCGATGCAGGTTGCGCCAGTTGCGCCCGCCCAGGCGCCTGATCATTCCGTCCGTCGAGGTCGCCGCGAGGGCCGAGAGCAGCAGCAGCGTCGTGAAGCCGATGGTGAGGTAGATCCGGCGGAGGATCTCCGAAGCCACGTGGGGGAGATCGAAGGCCTGGTCCCAGCAATAGAGCATGAGGTGAGAGAGCGCATAGGCGAAGGCCGCGACGCCGATCATCCGGCGGACCAGGATGAGCCGCGGCCAATGAAGGACGCGGCGCAAGGGGGAGATCGCCAGCGAGATGAGCAGAAACCGCACCGCCCAGAGGCCGGTCTGATGGATCGCCTCGGTCAGCGGCCGCGGGCCCAGGCTGCCATGGGCGAGATTGATCAGCGTCCAGCTGCCCGGAAGGAAGAGCGCCAGGAAGACGACGAGCTTCAGCGGCGAGAGGCTGCCGCCGCGATTCTGCCAAGGGAAGATCATGAAGAAAGAGCCATGAAGGGAAGGTCTCTGGGGAACCCGCTTGTACATAGCCTGCGGAGGGCTTCGCCGCCATGCACGGCCGATCACGTTCCGGCGAGGGGCAGCCGAGAGGGCATCGAACGATGCTCGCAACACGCGCAGGAATGAATGCCTTGCCCCGTGGATAGCTCATCTGCATCAACCTCGGAGACATCCATGTACCGTAAGGGACTTCTCGCTGCCGCCGCCATGTCGCTCATATTCGCGACTGCGGCGATGGCGGATTCGACGCCGAGCGGCGGCACCCCCGGCGGCGCGACGACCATTGCGGGGGACGGCCCCGCGCCGGCCAAGAGCTGGCACCGGCACTTCACGCATTTGCGCGATCCGGCCTCCGCCAAGAACATGTGCATCGAGCATTTCGCCCGCTCGGCCGGACGGCTTGCCTATCTGGAAGCCAAGCTCCAGCTCAACTCGGATCAGCAGCCGCTATGGAACAAATGGGCGGATGCGACCTCGGCCGGCAATGCGACGATGCGCGATGACTGCATCGCGGCCGTGCCCGCCAAGGATACGCCGAAGACGGCGCTCGATCGCGACAGCACGATCGAGAAGCTGCTCTCGGACAAGCTGGATGCGCTGAAGAGCGCGCGTCCGGCGCTGGAGGCGCTCTATCAGTCGCTGACGCCGGAGCAGCGCGTGGCTTTCGACCGCGGCACGCAGCTCGGCCATCGGATGGGCGCCCACAAATGGCGCCATCACGGCGAGAAGGGCGGCCAGGACAAGGAGATGTCCCCGACCTGAGCGGAAGCAGGCAGAACCGGAAGCGCCTCGCGGATTCACCCGCGAGGCGCATGCCGGAAGATCTTCACGCCGCCTTGGGCAGCAGACCGCTGAACGAGGCGCGCGCCGCGTCGAGCGCCTTCGCCGCATGCTCGGGCATGGCGAGACCCTCGGCATAGATGAAGGAGACATCCGTCAAGCCGATGAAGCCGAGCACGCCCCGGAGATAGGGCTCCTGAAAATCCATGCTCTTGCCGGGGCCCTGGCTGTAGACGCCGCCGCGGGCGGTCACGATGAACACCTTCTTGCCGCGCAGCAGACCCTCGGGCCCGTTTGCGCCATAGCGGAAGGTGCGCCCCGCCCGGACGACGTGATCGATCCAGGCCTTGAGGGCCGACGGCACGGAAAAATTGTACATCGGCGCCCCGATCACGATGACATCGGCCGCCTCCAGCTCCTCGATCAGGCGATCGGCAAGCGCGGCAGCCTCGGCCTGCTCCGGCGAGCGCTGCTCGGCCGGGGTCATCGCCGCGCCGACCACGGCGCCGGTGACATGGGGCACGGAATCGGCCACGAGATCGCGCTCGACCACCCGCGTGCCGGGGTGACGGCGCGTCCAGGCCTCGACGAACTCGCGGCCCAGCGCCCGGGACTTGGAATTTTCCCCGAGGATGCTCGAGGTGACGAAAAGAAGCTTGCTCATGGCTATGCTCCGATTAAATGGGAGAGGCGCCCCTTGCGCCGCTGCCCCAAAGATCGGGCTTCATATCCATCAATGGAATTGCTAAAATATCGGCCATTCCTATCCATTGGATAGATAGATCATGCTGGAGCCGGTTACCCTCGATCAACTCAGGGTCCTGATGGCCGTCGCCGAGACCGGCAGCTTCTCGGCGGCAGCGCGTCGGCTGAAGCGGGCCCAGTCGGCGGTCAGCCATGCGGTCATGGCCCTGGAGCAGGCGCTGCGGGTCGAGCTGTTCGACCGCAGCGGGCGGGTGCCGAAGCTGACAGAAGCCGGGCGCGTCCTGCTCGGCGATGCCACGGCTGTCGTCGGTCAGGCGGAGGCACTGCGCAGCCGGGCGCAGAACATGGCGGAAGGAATCGAGCCGGAGCTGAGCCTCGCGGTGGCCGAGATGTTTCCGACCGATGCGCTAATCGAGGCCGTCCGCGCGCTCCAGGCCGCCTTTCCCCGGCTGCCGATCACGCTCCATACCGAAAGCATGGGGACGGTGGAGACCCGGGTGCGGGAGGGAACGGTGCTGTTCGGCATCGGCCCCGACCTGACCTACAGCACCCAAGACGGGCTGGAGCGGCGCTTCCTGACCAGGATCACCTTGGTCTCCGTCGTGGCGGCGGAGCATCCGCTGGCGAGCTATCCGGGACCGATCCCGATCAAGGAGATGGAGCGCCATGTCCAGCTCGTCCTCTCCGAGCGCGACTGGCTGGTCGCCCGTGCCAAGGGCAAGCCTGTCTCGAACGTCCTGCGCGGCATCGTCAGTCCCCATGCCTGGCGCTTCGTCGACCTGGCGACGCGCTACAGCTTCCTCAAGGCCGGGCTTGGCTTCTGCAACATGCCGCTCCACATGGTGGCGGCAGATATCGAGGCCGGGCGGCTGAAGCGGATCGAAGTGGAAGGCTGGGGCGAGGCCGCCTTCTCGGTCGCCTACTTCCTGCTGCTGCGCCGCGGCCACGAGCCGGGCCGGGCCGGCTGCTGGCTGATCCGTCACCTGGCCGAGCGCTTCCCGGAATCGAAGCTGGGCGAGGCCCGGCACCTGGCGGATCCGCTGCCGAAACGCGCGGCCCGCCGTTAGGCAAATGTCAGGTTGGGCCTCTATATGCTGCCACGACTTGAACATCCGGATGGGACACCATGACGCCATCGCCTGAGCGCGATACGGAGATCTGGGATCTTTCGACCCGCATCTTCCACTGGACACTGGTCCTGCTGGTCGGCATCAACCTCTTTCTTATCGGGCCGCGGGGCGGATTCCAGACGATCTTCCATTTCGTTGCCGGCTATGCCATCGCGGGTCTGCTGCTGTTTCGCCTGGCCTGGGGCTTCGTGGGCAGCCCGCGCTCCCGCTTCGCCGACTTCCTGCGCCGCTGGCCGGTGGTGAAGGGCTATATCGACCGGCTGATGCGCTTCGATCCGCCTCACACCGTTGGTCATAATCCGCTGGGCGGGTGGATGATCGCTCTCCTGCTGAGCACGCTTGCCGGCATGATCGTAACCGGCCTCTTCGCCGCCGGCCGGCGCGCCGCGGGGCCGCTGGCCGCCTCGATTCCGCTGCCGATGGCGATGATCTTCCGCGATCTGCACTCGCTGATCTCCGATTTCCTGATCGCGCTGATCGTGCTCCATGTCCTCGGGGTGGTCGTCGAGTGGTTCCTGACCGGCGACAATCTGGTGAAAGCCATGGTCACGGGACGCAAGAAGCTGCCCGCAGAAACCGCCGCCCGCGAGGGAAAGATAGCGCCGGCCTGGCGCGCCGCTCTCCTTGCGCTGGCATCGCTGGCGCTCGTCGCCGGCCTCAGCCTCTCCACCGACTACACGCGCACCCGCACCACGCTGGCGCCAACGACCAGCCAGCCCTGAACAGCGGATGGAAGCAGCCGGCTAGAGCGTTTCCGCCAAAGGCGGAATCGCTCTAGCTCTTGTGTTTGCTACGCTCAACCGCCGCGCGGGCTCTAGCCCAGCTTCGGCTGGGTCTTGGCCATGCTGGGACGGGCGCTCATCTCCTTCCACCAGCGGGTGAGCTTCGGCGATTTGGCGAGCAGGCTCTTGCCTTCCGGCGTCTCGGCAAAATAGGCCATGACCGGCGCCACATGCAGATCGGCGAGGCAGAGGCCCGGGCCACAGAGATAGGGGCCCGTAGGATCGGCTAGAGTCTCCAGGGCCTCCATCGAGCATTCGACCCGCGGCATGGCTTCGGCGATGACGGCTTCATCGGTTTTCTGGCCGATGATCGGCATCACGATCCGCTGCCAGACGCATTTGCCGATCAGCGCCGAATAGGCATAGGCATCGATGATGGAGACGATCTGGGCCATGCGGGCCCGGGGCTTGGGATCCTCGGGCTGCAGCTTCGGCCCGGGAAAGGTCTCGTCCACATAGCGCTCGATGGCGGCCGTTTCGTAGAGCGGAAAGCCGTCATGCTCGAAGGCCGGCACCCTGGCGAAGGGGTGGCGCTTCAGATGGGGCGGCTGCGCGGCCGCGCCCTGTATGAGATCGACCTCTTCCAACCGATAGGGCACGCCCTTCTCCTCCAGCGCCAGCCGCGCGCTGCGGGCATAGGTGCTGTAGTTGGGACCGTAGACGATCGGATCGCTCATCGGAGGTCTCCTGCTTTGGGGGAATTGAATTGGCGCCGATGCTAGCCTGCCGCTGCCCGCGGGCGCCATCAACTCTGCGCGATAACTCGGCGCGGGGCTGGGCTGGCTCAGATCACGTCGGTCGGGGCGAGATGGCAGTCGGCGCCGTCATGCTCGACCTGGATGGTGCAATGGCCGATGCCGAAGCGCGTCCTGAGCTCGGCGGCGACGCCACGCAAAAATTCGTCATCGGGCCCCATGGCGGGGCGCACGAGATGGGCGGTCAGCGCCGTCTCCGTCGTGCTGATGGCCCAGATATGGAGGTCATGCACGGCGCTGACCCCGGGAAGCCCGGCGAGATAGCGCTCGACGCCGGCGCGATCCACCCCACCCGGCACCGCGGCCATGGCAAGCCGCGTCGATTCCTTCAGCAAATCGAGGCTGCCGAGCACGATGACCACGGAGATGGCGAGACTCGCCAGAGGATCGAGCCAGTACCAGCCCGTGGCCCAGATGGCGATGGCCGCCACTACCACGCCGGCGGAGACCGCGGCATCGCTCGCCATATGCAGATAGGCGCCGCGAATATTGATGTCGCGCTCGCGCCCGCGCATGAACATCCAGGCCGTCGCCCCGTTGACCAGGATGCCGGCGGCGGCGACCCAGATCACGGTGAACTCGGCCACCGGCTCGGGGCGGAAGATCCGGCCGATGGCCTCGAAGGCGATCGCGCCCACGGCCACCAGCAGCAGCATGGCGTTGATGAGAGAGGCCAGGATCGAGGAGCTGCCGAAGCCGTAAGTATGCCGGCTCGTCGGCTGGCGGCGGGTCAGCCAGGCAGCGCCCCAGGCCAGCAGGAGGGCGAGCACATCGCTGAGGTTGTGTCCCGCATCGGCGAGGAGCGCAACCGAATTGGCGATGACGCCGAGGACCGCCTCGACGAGGACGAAGCCCAGATTGAGCGCGGTCCCGATCGCAAAGGCGCGGTCGTAACTGGCCGGGCCATGGGCGTGATGATGATGGCCATGGCCGCCGGATTCCCCTGCCGGCTCGTGCTCATGGTCGCTGTCACGAGAACGATCGGCGGTTTCGGTCGCGCTCATCGGGTCAACACCTCAGGAGTCAATGCCCATGGGAATGGTGGGCATCGGGGAAATGCCGGTGGCTGTGGCGGAGCCGCGTATGCCGATGGGCATGGCTGTGGGGCTCCCCCGGCGGATCCTCCGGCGCGTGATCATGGCGATGGTGGATGTCATGGCGATGACGGTGGGTGTGGCTGAGCGGTCGATGCACATGCTCATGGGCATGGCTCTCCGTCAGATGTAGCCACAGCCCCGCCAGCATCAAGAGGCTGGCGAGGAGGAGCTGTCCGGTGACGGGTTCGCCCAGGGCTGCGATCGCCAGGATCGCGCCGATGAAAGGCGCGGCGGCGTAATAGGCACCGGTCCGCGCCGCGCCGATGTCGCGGAGCGCCAGCACGAAGAGGACGAGGCTGACGCCATAGCTCAGCAGCCCGACGAGAAGGGCGATGAGGATCTCGCCCGAAAGCCATCCGGGCCCGCCCGAAGGCAGCAGGGCACCCAGGAAGGGCCGGGCGGCGAAGGCGAGAAGGAGGTTCACTGTCCCGGCCACGAGCCCTTTCAGCATGGCAATAAGGACCGGGTCGAGAAGGGAGACCCTGCGCGTCAGATTATTGTCGAGAGCCCAGGCCAGGCAGGCGCCGGCAATGGCGAGCGGGCCCAGCAGACCGCCGAGGCCCGCCATGGTGGCGCCCGTGCCCCGCCAGGTGAGAACGATGGCGCCGGCGGCAACCGCCGCCATGCCGAGGGCGATCCGCCGGTCGACGCCCTCGCGGAAGACGAACCAGGCGATGAGCGCCGTGAACACGGATTCGAGGTTGAGGAGAAGCGAAGCCGTCGCGGCGCCGGTGAGGCGAAGCCCCGTCAGCAACAGGATCGGTCCGAGCACGCCGCCGCAGAAGATCGCGCCCAGAAGCCAGGGCCAATCGGCTGGGCCCGGCGCGGCCTCGCCGGCGGGACCCGCCTGGAGCAAGCGCGATACGAAGCGGAAAACGCCAAGGCCAATGCCACAGCCGAGATAGAGCAGCGCGGCGAGCAAGAGCGGATCGAGGCGCGTCAGGAGGAGCTTGGCAATAGGTGTGCTGAGGCCGAACAGAGCCGCCGCAGCCAGCGCCAGCGCCGCCCCGCGCCAAGAAACCCCGTCTTGCTGCTCCGCGCCGCTCATGAAGCCCGACCTCGATCCCGGAGAGGATCAGGATAGGCCGGCGCGGGGCAATCTCATAAGGGGGTGTTTCAGATCTCTCGCGTCCGGCAGCAAGGGCAGCCAGCGCCGGGGCAATGGCAGCAGCCAAGCCCCGGATTCCGTCTTCACGGGGATCGAGGTTTCAGAACGAAACGCGCCCCGGCCTCAGCGCGTGAAGGAGGCCGGGGTCGAAAGCGGCTGGCTGCGCGAGGGGAAGACCCGGCGCGGCGTCTTGCGTTCGACGATGACGCTGCGCTGGGCGCCGGAGCGGTTGCTGGTTACCACCATCCGGTTGGCGCCACGGGCGGTGGAGCCCTGCTCCATGATGCGCTGGCGCACCTGATCCTCGGGCAGGCCGATCAGGGTCGCCGCGATCTCGATCTGCTCGCGCAGGTTTTCGCTCAGGCCCTGAGCCGCAAAGATCGCCTCATCCAGGGTCGGCGGCTCATGGCGGACCCGGACATTGATCTTGGCCTTCGGCTTCGATTTGGGATGCTTCTTCGAATTCATGTCCCTGCACTCCCTTCAGGAAACTCTATCTGCCGACTCGGCATATGGTGCAGTGCAAAAATATCGGACCTGCACTGCAGCACATCAATAGCGGGGCGTGAAAATCTGCCGGCTCGCGGTCCGGCTCACTGCAATGTCCATTCCCGGGGTACGCGCGCCAAGGTCAGGCGCGCCTCCTCGACCAGACGGCGAAGCTCGTCGCGACTCACGCGGTCGCCGATGAGAAGCGCATCGAGCATCGGATCGCTCAGCAAATCGTCGAGTCTCGGCTCGTCCCGCCAGCATCTCTCCATAACCGCCTCCTGCATTGCGCACCGTCCTCGAGCGACTGTCGCCAGGTTCTGCGGCACACCCACGACCAAAATTGGGCGATTTCGTGATCCCCGCTTAACTGTGGGTCATGTGGAGACAACCAGTTAAAGCCACAAGGCGTTCCCCCAGGGAGGCTCTGGAAATCCCTCACCTGTGACTCTGGCGCATCAGGGACGAAGAAAACGTTACGAAGCGCCTCTAGGAAGCCTCTTTCAGCAGCGCGCAGTCATGGTCCTGAAGCTCCTCGCCCCAGCCCCGCTTGGGTTCGGCCGGATCGACATGGTCGTCGAGGAGATAGAAGCCCGCCTTCTCTCCCTCGGCCGGCGCGCTTGTGAGAACCATGGTCTGCTTGCCCATCGCCGCTGCGGCGCCCGGCAGGCTGTCGGCGACGAGGCGGAAGGGATAGATGCCGGCGAGATCCGAACTGTCGATGCGGCGGACCATATAGCGGTGCCCGGCGGGGGGCAGCGCCAGCGGCACCCACTGCTCGCCGATTTCCGCCGCATTCTTCGCCAGCGTCGCTCTCACATCGGTGCGGATGCAATCGATATGGATGTGAAGCTGGTTCTGGCTGCGCTGGGTGGCGGCGTTGATCGCGAGCGAGATGTCCTGAGGCGGCAGGTCGCGCCCTGCCTTCTCGTTCACGAACCGGCGCGCCTCCCAGGCCTCCTGCCAGTAGTTCGGCGCATCGGGCGCCACGATCAAGGGACTCTCGATGCCCGTGATCCTCGCCGTCGGGATCAGCAGGAACTGGGTGGCCCCGCGGATATCCTTCAGCACCGCATAGCCGTCGGCGAGATCGACCAGGCTGCAGGGCGCTGGCCCCTCACCGGCCGTGACATGGGGAACACATTTCCCATGGACGATCTTCCACAGCGCATCGGGATCGGACGCCTGGGCGCGGCCTGCGAGAAGGGCCGCGCTCAGGAGGGCAGCGAAGGCAACCCTCCCCAAAAGCCGACGGAACAATAGCTGCCCGGATCTCATGGTTCCCTCACCTGCGTCGCTCGAAACACCGAGCTTAACCGCTAATTTTGACGGTCCTGCGTCATGCCGGAGGGTCGCGCCGATAGACCGGGCCTCAATCCTCGGCTATCTTTTGCAACGAAAACGCACACCGCTTGG
>DATFRE010000332.1:0-4324 GCA_035263545.1 Dongiaceae bacterium | reverse complement strand
TTGTTGGCCGAGAGGCGAGCCGGACAGAGGACGCGGATCAGACTGTCGACGCGACCAGCAGGGTCTGCGGCGAGGGCGGCAGCGGCGTGATCTCGGGCGGGCCGAAGCCGGCCTCGGCCAGCATCCGCCGCAGCGCGCTGGCCGGGAACGCGGTCCCCGCCGGCGTGCTGGCCAGCATGAGATAGGCATCGCCGGCAACGGGGGCGAGATGAGGTCCTCCGCCGGCACGAACTCGACGATGGCGATGCGCCCGCCGGGCGCGAGCGCGCCGCGCGCCTTTCGCAGCAGTCCGATGCAGGTCGCCTCGTCGAAATGATGCAGGAAATTGGGCATCAGGATGAGATCGTAGGGGCCGTCGAAGGCGACATCGAAGGCGCTGCCCGGCATGGTCCTGAAGCGGTCGCCAAGGCCCGCCGCCGCGGCATTCTCGCGGGCGACGGCGAGCACGTTGTCCCAGTCCAGCGCCGTCACCTCGGCGGCGGGAAAGCGGCGGCCGAAGGCGATGCCGAAAAGCCCGTGGCCGGCCGCGATGTCCAGGACCCGGCCGGGCGCCGGAGGGCGTTCGGCGAAATGAGCCGCGGTGGCTTCGGCCACCGATGCCATCAGAGGTGCCATGTAGCGGGCGAAGTCGATCCAGACCGGATCGTTCGGCGCGATATTGGCAAGCCCGATGGAGCCGCCATTACGCACGAAGCCGGCGGGATCGCCCAGCACCAGCTCTATGATCTGTGGCGCGGAAAGGAAGCGGTGGATATCGCCCATGAAGGCTGGAGACCGGCGATCGAGGAAGGCGGCCGTGCTTGGCGCCAGCCCGTAGCGGCCCTCGGCCTTGTCGAGAAACCCCATCACCGAGAGGTAATTGGCGAGCGTCTGGATCCCGCGCTCGGCAGCGCCGGTGCGCTTGGCGATCGCTGCGACATCGGTGGCGCCCTCGCCGATGGCGGTGAAGAGATCGAGCTCGACCGCTGCCTTGATGGCGGAGGTCCGGTAATACCCGAGCACGGCATCGAGCAGCGGCTCCGGTGAAACCTCTGGCATTGTGTCCCCCTGCGGTCCGGCATTTCCCCCGACGCATGTTTCTCGCGCCGGCCGGCGAGCAAGATAGCGCAACTTCGTGACAGGACCAGGGACTAGCTCAGGAGCGCGACTGTCCCATCCCTCTCGATCCGCACAAGCTGGCCCGTCTCCAGCTTTGCCTGCTGCTCTCGCGGCAGCAGAACCACCGGGATCGAGCCGTAGTTCATCTCCCGCGCCACGACCACGCCGAGGCCGAGTATGGCGTCCGGCTCCGCCAGGAGCAGGGCGGCCGGCGCGCGGCGGATCGCCATCAGCTCCAGCATGATGTAGCTGGAGGAGCTGGACCCGATCATGCCGGGCAGGACGAGGATGCGCCCGCCGATCTCGCTGTCATGGTTCGGGTGGCGCGGATCGCTGATCCGCCCGGTCGTCGGGTCGACGCCGCCCCAGAAGCTGATGGGCCGCGCGAGCTTCAGCACCAGCCCTTCTGCGTTCCCTGCGATCTGCGGCTCGCCCCGAAGCATCATTGCCAGAGAGACTCGTCCCGGGCGAGGCGGCCGGTCGCGGCGGAGGCGACGCAATCGGCGAGGCTGCCATAGATCACCTCGTAGCCGGTATTGGCCGGGGTGTAGTGGGCGAACTTGCCGGAATTGGTCATCAGCACGCCGCTCTTGCCCGGAAGGATCGGTGCGACCACCACGCAGGTATCGGCGACGATGGTGATGCCCGCATCGGCGAGCCTGGTGAGCCTGTCCTGCTCCTCCAGCTGGGCGACGACATTGCGTCCGGTGCAGACACAGAAGGGCACCGCCATCCTGCCGCCCTGCAGCAGCGCCTCCAGCGCGTCGAACTCCGCGAGCGAGAAATGGGGGCTGCCCAGCGCCACGGCATCGATGCCCTGGCCCTTCGACGTGGAGAGCCGGTCGCGGGCGCTCTCCAGCATCCCGGGCGTCAGGCGGATCACGCGGGCGGGCGCAACACCGCCTCCCGCCGCTTCGACCGTCGCCGCCTCGGGCGTGCGGCCGGCGACATGAAACAGGCCGACGGCCCCGCTGGAGGCCGCCGAGGCCGCCAGCGCCTTCAGGCAATCCTCGGAAATGTCCGCGGGAAGCCCGTCGATGACGCCGATCTCCGTGCCGATCTCGAGCCCATACCAGCAGCCCAGCACCGGATAGAAGACATCGGCCCGCGTGAGCCGCTCCGAAAGGGCGGAGGTGTCGATCAGGACCGTAGCGCAGCGATTCTCGGGCCGGTGCAGCCCGTAATAGGGCGCGCGACCCGTGACGGCGCAGCAGATGTCGAGGAAATCGCCATAGCGGTTGGTGCGCGCGCCCAGCACGGAATTGCAGAAGGCGACCGCATTGCTCTCGCCCCAGGCGACATCGGTGCCGGCGGCCGGGCGGTGGCCCGCGTGATAGGGCGAGCAGGTCCAGGTCTGCCAGCAGCCCATGGCTCCATAGGCCTCCATCAGGCGCCGCGCCATCTCATGGCGATGGGCATCGGCCTTCACCGTTCCGGGATGGAGGAGATCGAGCCCGCCGACATTGAGGGAGGAGGGGATGGCGACCTTGGCGCCGCCGGCCACCAGCCGCTCGGCGAAATGCACGCCGCTATCGCCATGATAGAGGGCGCCGTCGATATGGGCCGAGAGGATGGGGATCAGCCTGGGAGCGCCGAGGAGCCGGCCCATCTCGGCCAGGATGCGCATGGCCATGGCGGCACCCTCGCCCTGGCTGCCCGCGGCGATCGCCTTTTCCTCTTCGCTGAGATCGAGGCTCATGGCGCGCAATCTGCCATAGCCGCGCCTCGCGCCGCCAGCAATCCGCGGCACAAGAAACGCCCTGTCCTCAGGTCGGGAGATCTTCTAGAAGCCTTGCGAGAAGGCCGCAGCAGGGAGGGGCGCGCGTTGGATGGGGCGATCGAACGGATCGAGGCTTGGGCCTGCACCGTGCCCCTGCCCGCGCCCCTGCGTTTCGGGAGCTTCGAAGTGCGCGCCCGCGACTATGCGGCGCTCAGGGTCACGACCCGGGGCGGGCTGGTCGCCGATTGCCTCGGTCAGACCCGGAAGGCCCCGGTCGATATCGCGATCCTGGATGTACTCGCGCCAGCGCTCCTGGGTCGCGACGCCTTCGACATCGCCGCGCGCGTGACGGATCTGGAGCGGGCGCTGCGCGCTCTGGAGCGGGATGGTGTCTTCTCCCGCGGCGTTTCTCTGCTGGAGATGTGCCTCACCGATCTGAAGGCGCAGTCATACGGCCTGCCTCTCTGGCGTCTCTTCGGCGAGACGGCGCAGCCTCTCGATGTTCTGCTGGTCGAGGGCTATGAGATGGAGGGCGAGGACGACGCGATCTTTGCCGAGCGCCTGGCGGCGCGGGCGGCGGCGGGCTATCGCTTGATGAAGCTGGAGGCGGCCCATTACGAGACGCCGGCGCTGCTGGCTCGCCGTGTGGAGGCAGTGCGCCGTGCGGCAGGCGAGAAGCTGTGCCTGGTGCTGGATTTCGCCTGGGCCTGGCCTGATGTTGCCTTCGGCCTCGCCCGCGCCGCGGCCCTGGGCGGGCTTCGGATCGATTGGCTGGAGGACTGCTTCAACCGCGATCGTGTCGCGGAGTATGTCGCGCTGAAGGCGGGGACGGCCATTCCCATCGGCGCCGGGGACGAGACGGCGCGTCCGGCCCAGATGCTGCGGCTGATCGAGGCGGATGCCATCGACGTGGCAAGGGTGGATGCGACGACCCTCGGGGGCTACGGGCCGGCGATCGAGGTCGCGCGCGCGGCCGCTTCCCGCGGCATGCGCGTCTCTTTCCACGAGCGGCCGGAGGTGCATCAGCATCTGGCCTTCGGCCTCGGCCTCGCCGATCACATCGAGGCCTTCCCAACCGACCGGCCCTTCGACTGCGCTCACATGCTGATCCAGGAGCCGGCCTTCGCGCGCATTCGCGACGGGCGTCTCGCGCCGCCCGAGGCGCCCGGCAGCGGACTTCGGCTCGACGACGCGGCGCTGGCCCGATGGGCGCGCCGGCAGGGAGCCGCGGTCCTTTAGGTGCAGACACCCTTATAGACCAGCGTCCCGGCGACGGGGTTGGTCGGCTGGACCGTACGGCTCACGATCTTGTAGCCATTGGGACAGAGATGGTTGTCCGCGACATATTGGGAGAGCCAGGTGAGGCGCTGGTTCTCGGCGCTCTTGTCGTCCTTGAGGAAGAGCTGCCCGTATTCCGATTTGTAGACGAAGCTGTTGCCGCTGGCGGGCGCAAAGGTCGTGAGCGCCCGCTTGTTGATGTCCGAGCAGCCGGTGAGCGCGAGATCG
>DATFRE010000331.1:0-7926 GCA_035263545.1 Dongiaceae bacterium | reverse complement strand
TTCCGCGCCGCCGGACCGAGACTGGATGTCGAGCGCATCGGCGATATCCAGGTGGTGCACAATTACGGCCATGGCGGCAGTGGCTGGTCGCTCTCCTGGGGCTCCAGCGCCGTGGCGGTCGGCAAGGCGATGGCGAGCAATCCGCCCGAGGTCGCGGTCATCGGCTGCGGCGCGCTCGGCCTCACCTCGGCGATCCTCGCCCAGCGCGCCGGCGCGAAGGTCACGATCTATGCGCGCGAGCAGCTGCCACAGACGCCCTCGGCGCGCGCGACGGGTGCCTGGACGCCCGACTCACGCATCGCGCTCGCGGATTCGGCGCCGGCGGATTTTGGTGATCTCTGGGAGCAGATGGCGCGCACAGCCTTCAAGACGCATCGCGACTATCTGGGCCTGCCGGGCGATCCTGTGGAATGGACCGACTTCTATTCCGTCTCCGGTGAGGACGCGCCGCAGGAGAGCGCTCCTGCCCCGAAGCAGGAGCTGGCGTTCGCCGGCTATCGCGACCGCATCGCCGATATGCTCCGGGATGTGCACCGCCTACCGGCTGACGCGGCGCCGTTTCGCGCGGCGGCCGTCTATCGCAGCGAGAACATGATCTTCAACATCTCCGACTACGGGCACACTTTGCTGGACGATTTCTTCATCGCCGGCGGCCAGTTCGAGCATGCCGACTTCCTCGCGCCCGCGCAGATTGCTGGCTTGCGGCAGCGCGTCGTGATCGACTGCACGGGCTATGGCGCCCGCGCCTTATGGGGCGACGAGACGATCACCCCGGTGCGCGGACAGATCGCGCGGCTGATTCCCCAGCCGGGGGTCCATTACGGCCTTGTCTACCGCCATGTCTATGTCGTGCCCCGGCGTGACGGGATCGTGGTCCAGGCCGTCGAGGGCGGCGACATGAAAGGCTTCGGCGATGCCAACGAGGCGATCGACCGCGCCGAGGCCGATCGCGCGGTCACGACCCTGGCCGAGCTGTTCACCCCGGCGCGCTGGCGCGGCGCGATGCCGGTCACGGCGAGCGCAAGTTCTGAGTTTTCGTAATGCGTAAATGAGCGGTAGGCATCGGATCGATATTTTCTGCTTACGGTGATACGTTGCAGTTATCTTCCGTAGTTAATTGCGTTGACAAATACGTGTTTAACGTACATACTGATCTTTTCGGGCTGGCGCTGAGAACGCAAAAGCGCCCTCTCCCGCGCTTCGGAGCGGGAGAGGGAGGGCCCCCATCGCGTCGCGATGGGGAGGGTGAGGGAAACGCCACCGGCCTTGTAAGACCCTCACCCGGACGCCGCCGCTGCGCGGCGTCGTCTCCCTCTCCCGCTTCAAAGCGCGGGAGAGGGGCATTCGGAGATCGGAAAGGAGGCGGCACCTGCAGATTCACTGCAGAAGCAGGCGCGAGGGCGTCCACCGTCTGCGCGGAAGGAAAAGCGGGCTTGGCTGTAAATCCGCTGTAGAAACAGCCAAGGAGGGGTGGGCAACACCCCGCCCCCTGGTAAGGCCGAGGGGCGCCTACACCCGCCCGTGGCAGTATTTGTACTTCTTGCCGGAGCCGCAGGGGCAGGGGGCGTTGCGGGGAACCTTGCCGAAATCGTCTTTCGCCGGGGCGAAGGCGTCCGCGGCGCCCGCGAGCGCCATGGCAGGGCTCGGCCGGGATTCACGCATCCGCGGCTGCGGGGCCGGCTGGGGCGGCGGCGGCGGCGCCTGCTCGCCGGGGGGCGGGCCCAGGCGGACCTCGATATGGGCCAGCACAACGGTCACGGATTCGCGCACCCGGGTCAGCATGCCCTCGAACATCTCGAAGGCCTCGCGCTTGTACTCGTTCAGCGGGTCGCGCTGGCCATGGGCGCGCAGCCAGATGCCCTGGCGCAGGTGGTCGAGGTTCAGCAGATGGTCCTTCCATTGCTGGTCCAGGAGCTGCAGCAGGATGCTCTTCTCGGCGAAGCGCATGACCTCGCTGCCGGAGCGCTCCTCCTTCTCCGCCATCCGCTTCTCGACGGCGGCCGCCAGGCGCTCGCGGATCTCCTGCTCGGCGATGCCCTCCTCCTTGACCCAGTCCTGGATCGGCAGCTCGAGGCCGTAGATGCGCAAGGCCTCCTCATGCAGGCCCTGGGCGTTCCACTGCTCGGCATAGCTGTTGGCCGGGATATGCTGCTCGACCATGTGGTCGACGGTCTCCTGGCGCATCTCGACGATGGTCTCGGAGACATCGGTCGCCACCATCAGCTCGCGGCGCTGCTCGTAGATCACCTTGCGCTGATCGTTCATCACGTCGTCGAACTTCAGGATGTTCTTGCGCGCGTCGAAGTTGCGCGCCTCGACCTTCTGCTGCGCCTTCTCCAGCGCCTTGTTGATCCAGGGATGGACGATCGCCTCGCCCTCCTTCAGGCCCAGGCGCTGGAGCATGGAATCCATGCGCTCGGAACCAAAGATGCGCATCAGATCGTCTTCGAGGGAGAGATAGAAGCGCGAGGCGCCGGGGTCGCCCTGGCGGCCGGAGCGGCCGCGGAGCTGGTTGTCGATGCGCCGGCTCTCATGGCGCTCGGTGCCGATGACATAGAGGCCGCCGGCTTCGAGCGCGATCTTCTTCTTGGCGGCGACCTCGGCGCGGATGGCCTCGATGCGGCTCGCCCTCTCCGCCGGATCGGCGATATCCGCCGCCTCGCGCCGGATGCGCATGTCGAGATTGCCGCCGAGCTGGATGTCGGTGCCGCGGCCGGCCATGTTGGTGGCGATGGTGACCGCGCCCGGCACGCCGGCCTCGGCGATGATATAGGCCTCCTGCTCGTGGTAGCGGGCGTTCAGCACCTGGTGGGGCACCTTCTTCTTCTTCAGGAGCCCGGAGAGCAGCTCGGATTTCTCGATGCTGACGGTGCCCACCAGCGCCGGCTGCTGGCGCGCCCGGCATTCCTCGATGAGGCCGATGATCGCCTTATATTTCTCGGCCGCCGTGCGATAGACCTCGTCATGCTCGTCGATGCGCACGCAGGGGACGTTGGTCGGGACCTCCACCACGTCGAGGCCGTAGATGTCGAGGAACTCGCTGGCCTCGGTCATGGCCGTGCCGGTCATGCCCGCGAGCTTGGGGAAGAGGCGGAAGTAGTTCTGGAAGGTGATCGAGGCCAGCGTCTGGTTCTCGTTCTGGATGGTCACGCCTTCCTTGGCCTCGAGCGCCTGGTGCAGCCCCTCGGAATAGCGCCGGCCTTCCATCATGCGGCCGGTGAACTCGTCGATGATGACGACCTTGTCTTCCTTGACGATGTAATCGACGTCGCGGGTGAAGATCTTGTGGGCGCGCAGCGCCTGGTTCACGTGATGGACGAGGGAGACGTTCTGCAGGTCGTAGAGATTGCCGGTCTTCAGGAGGCCGGCCTGGCGCAGGGCCTCCTCCATGCGCTCAGCACCCTCCTCGGTCAGCGTGACCTGGCGCGCCTTCTCGTCCTTCTCGTAGTCGGCCTCGGTCAGGCTCGCCATCAGCCGGTCGGTGGCGCGGTAGAGCTCGGAGGAATCCTCCGTCGGGCCCGAGATGATCAGCGGCGTGCGCGCCTCGTCGATCAGGATGCTGTCCACCTCGTCGACGATGGCGAAGTTGAAGGTCCGCTGGACCATGTCCTCGAGGCGAAACTTCATGTTGTCGCGCAGATAGTCGAAGCCGAACTCGTTGTTGGTGCCGTAGGTGACGTCGCAGGCATAGGCGGCGCGGCGCTCGACATCGTTGAGGCCGTGGACGATGCAGCCGACGGTGAGGCCGAGGAAGCGGTAGATCTGGCCCATCCATTCGGAGTCACGATGGGCGAGGTAGTCGTTCACCGTCACGACATGGACGCCATTACCTTCCAGCGCGTTCAGATAGACGGCCAGCGTCGCGACCAGGGTCTTGCCTTCGCCGGTCTTCATCTCGGAGATGGCGCCCCGGTGCAGCACGACACCGCCCATGAGCTGGACATCGAAATGGCGCTGGCCGAGGGTCCGGATCGCCGCCTCGCGCACCGTGGCGAAGGCGTCCGGCAGGACGTCCTCCAGGCTCTCGCCCTTGCCCAGGCGCTCCCGGAGCCACACGGTTCGGGCTCTCAGATCCTCGCCGCTGAGGGCCTGGACAGCGGGTTCGAGGGCGTTCACCGCGGCCACGATCGGCTTCATGCTGTTGATGTAGCGGTCGTTGGCCGAGCCGAAAATCCGCTTCGCGAGCGCGGAGAGCATAGGGGAACCTCAATTGGCGACGGAAGGCGCCCCGGAGGTAAGTCCATGGGCGAAAAGACAGATAGGCCGTGGACCCCCGCCTGTCAATTAGAAGCCCGGGATGGCTCAGGCGGTCGTCGCGGGTAGCTCAGCGCGAGTTTAGGAGGTTCACGGCGAGTTGTGGGGCGGCGGGCCTTGTGCCGGGCTCCCGCTCTCGGCATATTGCGCCCCCAGGCACTCCTACCGAGGAAAATCGAGGAATTCGTCATGGCTAGTTCACTCCCGCAGCTCGCCGCCGTTGCCGGGTTGTCGCTGCTCGTCGCGACCGCTGCCCAGGCCCAGACCAGCACGACCACCACCCCGAGCACGACGCAGGGCGGGAGCACGACTCAGGGTGGCACCGCCCCCGCGCCCGTCGCGGGCGATCCCGTGGTCGCCATCGTCAACGGCAAGACGCTGCACCGCTCCGACGTGGTCGCCTCGGCTCAGAGCCTGCCGCCCCAGTACCGTAACCAGATCGACGCCTATTTCCCCGCCTTGGTGGACCGGCTGATCGACATGACGCTGATGGCCGAGGAGGGTCGCAAGGAGAACCTTCAGGACGACCCCGAGGTCAAGCAGATGGTCACCAATTACGAGGACCAGGCGATGCGCGAGGTGCTGCTGCGCCGCCAGCTCAAGGACAAGCTGACCGACTCAGCACTCCAGGCGAAATACAATGAGATGGTGAAGGGCATGAAGCCCCAGGAAGAGCTGCGGGCGAGCCATATCCTGGTGCCCACCGAGGCGGAGGCCAAGGACATCATTGCCCAGCTCAACAAGGGCGCCGATTTCGCCAAGCTCGCCAAGGAGAAGTCCAAGGATCCGGGTGCCACCAATGGCGGCGATCTCGGCTATTTCAGCGATGGCGAGATGGTGCCCGAGTTCTGGGCGGCGGCCGACAAGCTGAACAAGGGCGAGTACACCAAGGCGCCGGTCAAGACCCAGTTCGGCTGGCATGTCATCCTGTTGACCGACAAGCGCACAAAGCCGACGCCGACCTATGATCAGGTCAAAGACCAGATCAAGGATAACGTCACCCAGGAGGTGATCGCGACCTATCTGGGCGGGCTGCACAAGACGGCGAAGATCCAGAAGTTCGCGCCGGACGGAAAGCCGCTGCCCGATCAGCCCGCGGCGCAATAGGCCGCGCCATGCCCCCGCGCTCGCCGCTGGCGCCGGAGACGAGCCCGAGCCTGCCGCCCTTGGCCGGCGTCCGGCTCGCGGCGCGGGCCTGCGGTGTGCGCTATCAGGGGCGCACCGATGTCTGCCTGATGGAGTTCGCCCCCGGCACCACCATGGCCGGGGTGCTCACCCGCTCGCTCGCACCCTCGGCCCCGGTCGACTGGTGCCGCCGGGCGCTGAAGGGCGGGCGGGCGCGGGCTGTCCTGGTGAATTCCGGCAATGCCAATGCCTTCACGGGCCGGCTGGGCGAAGCCTCGGTGCGTCGCTGCGCCACCGCGGCCGCCTCTGCGCTCGGCTGCGCCCGGGAGGAGATCTATCTCGCCTCCACCGGCGTGATCGGCGAGCCCCTGGCGGATGAGCGGATCACCGCCGGCCTGCCGGACCTCATCGCCTCGCTCGCCGAGGATGCCTGGGCCGCGGCGGCCGCGGCGATCATGACCACCGACACCTTCCCCAAGCTCGCGACCCGGCGGGCGAAGATCGGCAGGGTCGAGGTCACCATCAACGGCATCGCCAAGGGATCGGGCATGATCGCCCCGGACATGGCGACCATGCTGGCCTTCCTGGCCACCGATGCGCGGCTGCCGGCCCCGGTCCTGCGCGCGTTGCTGCGCGAGGCCAATGAGCGCTCCTTCAACTGCATCACCGTCGACGGCGACACCTCCACCAGCGATACCCTGCTGTTGGCGGCGACCGGCACGGCACCGGCCCATCCGGCGATCGCCCGGGCCAGCGATCCGAAGCTCAAGGATTTCCGCGCCAAGCTCGAGGACCTCCTGATCGATCTCGCCTGCCAGGTGGCGCGGGACGGTGAAGGGGCGCAGAAGTTCATCACCATCGATGTGACCGGTGCCGCCTCCGATGCCGCCGCGCAGCGGATCGGACTCGCCATCGCCAATTCCCCCCTGGTCAAGACCGCGATCGCCGGCGAGGACGCCAATTGGGGCCGCATCGTCATGGCCGTCGGCAAGGCGGGTGAAAAGGCCAATCGCGACAAGCTCAAGATCGCCATCGGCGGCGTCAAGGTCGCCGCCCAAGGCCAGCGCGTGACCGGCTATGACGAGACGCCGGTCGCTGCCCATATGAAGGGCCGCGAGATCGAGATCGCGGTCGACGTCGGCGTGGGCAAGGGGCGGGCGCGGGTTTGGACCTGCGATCTGACCCATGGCTATATCGACATCAATGCCGATTACCGGAGCTGAAGCCGCCGCGGCTGAACCTGCCGCGCCGGCCCTTGACGAGGCGCCCACCGGCCTGCTGGCGGCCTTGCCGATCGAGACCGAGCGCTTGCGCCTTCGCCCCCTGGTCCCGGCCGATGCCGGGGCGGTCGAGCGCCTTGCCGGCGATTGGGAGGTCGCGCGCTATACCGGCAGCATCCCTCATCCCTATCCCGCCGGCGGCGCAATCGGCTGGATCCGGGAGACCTGGGGCGAGAGTGCGGCGGGACACAAGCTCGTCGCCGCCATCGAGCGCCGGCAGGATAGCGTCTTTCTCGGCTGCATCGAGCTCGATTTGACCCAGGACCAGCGGGCGCGGGAAGAGCGCATCGCCGCGCTCGGCTATTGGGTTGGCCGGCCTTACTGGGGTATGGGCTTCACGGCCGAGGCGGCCAAAGCTCTCATCGAGCATGGTTTCCTGCGGCTCGGCCTGACCCGTATCGAGGCCGCCGCCGTGCCGGCCAACCGGCGCTCGATCCGCGTCCAGGAGAAGCTGGGCTTTGCCTATATCGGCGACAGCGAGGATCCGGCGCCCGCCCGCGGCGGGGCGCAGCGGGTGGAAGTCCGCGCGCTGCGCCGCCCGGCGCGCCGGCGCCTGCTGGTCTCGGCCGTCGCCCTGGTGGATGTGGACGGCCGCGTGCTTCTTGCCCGCCGGCCGGCGGGCAAGCCCATGGCCGGGCTCTGGGAGTTTCCCGGCGGCAAAGTGCGCGAGGACGAGACCCCGGAGGGGGCACTGATCCGCGAGCTTCGCGAGGAGCTCGCCATCGACGTGGCGGAGAGCTGCCTGGCGCCGCTCACCTTCGCCTCCCACCGCTATCCCGATTTCGACCTGCTGATGCCGCTCTACGTGTGCCGGCGCTGGAACGGCCAGCCGACGCCGCAGGAGGGCCAGGAGCTCGCCTGGGTGCGCGCCGCGCGGCTCGGCGATTATCCCATGCCGCCTGCGGACAAGCCGCTGATCCCCATGCTGCAGGATCTGCTCTGACGACGCCCAGCCTTACCGTCGTGGCGCCCTTCTACAATGAGAGCGCCCATGTCGCGCCCTTCCTCGAGCGGCTGACCGCTGCCCTCGCCGGCATCGATCTCGCCTGGACGATCGTCTGCGTGAACGACGGCAGCAGCGACGACACCCTCGATCTTCTCCTCGCCGCACGCGAGCGCGAACCGCGGATCAAGGTCATCGATCTCAGTCGCAATTTCGGCAAGGACTACGCGCTGACCGCCGGGCTCGACCATTGCCGGGGCGATGCCGTCGTGCTGATGAATTCCGACCTGCAGCATCCGCCCGAGCTGCTGCCGGCGATGATCG
>DATFRE010000330.1:0-2419 GCA_035263545.1 Dongiaceae bacterium | reverse complement strand
GGCGCCTGCAGGCTGGTGATGATGAGCGGCACCTCGGCCCGGATGCAGACCTCCGTGTCATGGGCGAGACGCCGATTGGCCTTGTTGACGATCAGATTGACGCCGAAGGGTGCTGCCTTCGGATCGTCTGCCAGCGTCGCGCGGATCTGCGCGATCCAGCGCGCGAGCTCTTCTTCCGGCCGGGCGTTCAAGGAGGGAAAACAGCCGAGGATGCCCGCCTTGCATTGGGCGATGACCAGCGCCGGCGAGGAGACGATGAACATGGGCGCGCCCACCACCGGCAGCGCCAGGCAGCCGGCGAGCGCCTTCGGCAATGGCATGACTCTCTTCCCCGCCGCTAATTGACTCCGCGGCCGCGCCCGCGCCAATGAGGCGAGCGCAGCTCTGCCTTGTTCACCTTGTTGACGCCCGAAAGCGGCAGCGCGCCGGGCCGCAGCTCGAGGCTCCGCGGGCATTTGAATCCCGCGATATGGGCGCGGCAATGCGCCACCAGCTCCTCGAGCTCGAGCCCATGGCCGGCACGCAGCACCACCACGGCATGCACCGCCTCGCCCCAGGTCTCATGGGGCACGCCGATGACGGCGCATTGCGACACGGCGGGATGGCGATGGATCACATCCTCCACCTCGATGCTGTAGACGTTCTCGCCGCCCGAGACGATCATGTCCTTCTTGCGGTCGACGATGAAGAGATAGCCCGCTTCGTCGAGATAGCCGACATCGCCCGTGTGCAACCAGCCACCCCGCAGCGTGTGCCGCGTGAGCTCGGGCTGACGCCAATAGCCCTGCATTACGGTAGGGCCGCGCACCAGCACCTCTCCCGCGGCACCGGCCGGAAGCATCCGGCCGTCGTCATCGACCACCGCGATCTCAACGGTGGTGACGGCGCGTCCGGCGGAGCGCAGCCGCGGCCCACCGGCTCGATGATCCTCCGGCGAGAGATGGGTCGCCACGGGCGAAAGCTCGGTCATGCCAAAGGCCTGGCCGAAGCTCACGTGAGGCAGGCGCGCCATGAAGCGGGTCAGGATAGCCTCGGGCATCGGCGCGCCGCCATAGGTGATCAGGCGCAGGCTGGATAGATCCGCCGTGGCGAAGCCAGGCTCCGCGAGAAGCATACCGATCATGGTCGGCACCAGGGACGTGCCGGTGACGCGCTCGCGCGCGACCAGGGAGAGCAGCTCGGCCGGGCGGAAGCGCGCCAGCATCACATGCCGGCCGCAGGCCAGCGTCGTGGCGAAAACGCGCCCGCCCGCGGCGATGTGGTAGAGGGGACCGGCGTGGAGCTGGACCGGCGGCGCGTCGAGCCGGGAGAGGATCAGTGTATTCAGCGCGTTCACGACGAGATTGGCGTGGCTCAGCATCACGCCCTTGGGCCGCCCGGTGGTGCCGCCGGTATAGAAGAGCGCCGCCAGATCTTCGCCCCCGCGCAGCGAATCCTCCGCGGGCTCACTGCCGGCGATGAGCGATTCATATGCGAGAGTGTCCGGCGCCGGGCTCTCCGCGGCGGTGATGACCGCCCGGAGGCTCGGCACCTCCGCAAGAAATCTCGGCGCCCGCTCCGCAAGGGCCGGATCGAGAATGAGGGCCATCGGCTCGGCATCACGGAGCTGGGCCAGGATCTCCGGCTCGCTCAATCGCGGATTGAGCGGCACGAAGACGCCGCCGCCCCAGCAGGGGCCGTAATAGACCTCGATACTGCGATGGCTGTTCTCCGCCAGCATCGCCACCCGGTCCCCGGGCGCCATTCCCAGAATGCGCAGGGCGCCGGCAAGCCGCGCCACGCGGTCCGTCAGCTCGGTCCAGCGGAAATTGCGCGCACCGCAGGTCACCGCGATCGAGCGCCCCTGGAGGCTGCAGGCGCGCTTCAGACCCTGGGTGAGATGCACGGATCAGACCTCCCGGACCATGCTCTTTTGCGACGGCGCCCCGACTATTTTACGCGTCCGTCTTCACCGGCAATATGAAATCCGCTTTCGTCATGCGAACGGCACGGGCTAGCATGCGCTCGGACCAAGAGGGGAGAGCCGGATGTCGGTCGTGATCGTCGAGCGGCGCGGGGCCACGGCGCTGCTGCGCCTCAACAGCCCCGCCAATATGAACGCCATCAGCCTCGAGCTGCGCTCGGAGCTGGCCCAGGCTTTGCCCGGCCTACTGCAGGATCGGGCGGTCCGCTGCGTGATCGTCACCGGCAGCGGTGATGCCTTCTCCGCCGGCGGCGATCTGAAGCAGATGGCCGACCGGCGCAGCACCGCGGTGCGCGAGCGCCTGCAATGGGCCCATCGCTGGTGCCGCCTGCTGCTGGAGAGCGAGACCCCGGTGATCGCCGCGGTCAACGGCGCCTCGGTGGGCGCGGGATTCTCGCTCGCGATGCTCTGCGACCTTGTCCTGGTCTCCGAGCGGGGCTTCTTCCGCGCCGGTTT